>JBMORB010000027.1:0-4316 GCA_049320925.1 Thermodesulfobacteriota bacterium
TGTTCGATTAAGATCACGAGTACGATCAAGAGCAAGATTAAGAACCTCGTCCTCAACCTGA
Source organism: Thermodesulfobacteriota bacterium (assembly GCA_049320925.1). GTDB lineage: Bacteria > Desulfobacterota > Desulfobacteria > Desulfobacterales > Desulfosudaceae > Desulfosudis. The sequence continues at coordinate 62 of JBMORB010000027.1, forward strand.
ATGCTTCACACATTGAGTTGACCGGCAGAGGCAAAGCCGCTCCGTCTGCTGCCAAAACATCGTACGCTTGCTCGTAATCTTACTCCTGATCGAACTGATCAATCTTTTTCGATTAAGATCACGATCACGAGTACGATCAGGAGTAACAACGATCAAGAAACCGGGCCTTTTCAATCCACCCGATAGTTGGGGGCTTCCTTTGTGATGATCACGTCGTGAACATGGCTTTCCCTGAGACCGGCGGCGCTGATCTTCACAAAACGTCCCCGCTCCCGCAGTTCATCCACGTTCCGGCATCCCACATAGCCCATGCCGGCCTTGAGCCCGCCCACCAGCTGAATCATGTTGCTGGCCACGGTGCCGCGATAGGGAATCCGGCCCACGATGCCCTCGGGCACCAGCTGGCTGTCTTCCACCTCGTTGGTCTGGTAGTAGCGGTCCTTGCTCCCCTGCTTCATGGCCTCCACCGAACCCATGCCCCGGTAGACCTTGTAGCTTCTGCCCTGGAACAGAATGGTCTCGCCCGGGCTCTCCTCGGTGCCGGCCAGCAGCCCGCCCAGCATCACGGTGTGAGCCCCGGCGGCCAGGGCCTTGGTGATGTCACCGGAGTACTTGATGCCGCCGTCGGCGATCAGGGGCACCCCTGTTTTATTGGAAATAGACCGGCAGTTGAGAATCGCCGACAGCTGGGGCATGCCCGCGCCGGTAATAATACGCGTGGTACAGATGGAGCCCGGTCCCACGCCGATCTTCACGCCGTCCACGCCGGCCTCGATCAACTCCTCGGCCCCCTTGCCCGTGCACACGTTGCCGGCAATCACCTGAATCGGCTTAAAGGTCTGCTTGAGGGCCTTGACCGTGTCGATGACGTTCTTGGAGTGGCCGTGGGAGGTGTCGATAAGAATCACGTCCGCGCCCGCCTTGAGCAGGGCCTCGGCCCGCTCCATGGCCTCCCTGCCCACGCCGATGGCTGCCCCCACACGAAGCCGGCCCAGCTCGTCCTTGCAGGAATGGGGAAACTTTTTGAGCTTCTCAATATCCTTCATGGTGATCATGCCCGCCAGCCGGCCCTTCTTGTCCACCACCAGCAATTTTTCGATCTTGTGCTGGTGCAGCACCACCTTGGACTCCTCCAGGGTGATACCTTCGGGAACGGTCACCAGCTTGCTGGTCATCACCGCCGACACCTTCTTGTTCATATCGGCTTCAAACCGCAGGTCCCGGTTGGTGACAATACCCACCAGCTTGTCGCCCTGAACCACGGGCACGCCGGAGATGTTGTACTCCTTCATCAGGTTGATCACCACGCTGATGGGTTCGTCGGGCCCGGTGGTCACCGGGTCCACGATCATGCCGCTTTCCGACTTCTTGACCCTTCCCACCTCGATGGCCTGGGCCTCAATACTCATGTTGCGGTGAATAAAACCCAGGCCCCCGGCCCTGGCCATGCTGATGGCGGTGGCCGATTCGGTAACCGTGTCCATTGCGGCGCTGACAATGGGAATATTGACCGACAACTCCGTCGTAAGGCGCGTAGTGGTGTTCACATCCTCCGGCAACACGTCGGAATAACTGGGGATCAATAACACGTCATCAAATGAATAGGTCTCTTCAGGGGTGATTTTCATGCTTTGCGGGCCTCCAACCATGCCTTTGCTGTACAACCGGCTTTTATTACAGGATAAATTTGCAAACGAAAAAGGCGGACACCCCTTTTTCGGAATAAGGGTTCACATAGCACAAAAACCGTCCGCCGCACAATCATTTATTTGATGGCGGCTTGGTAAAAAGGCTGATATCCGTATTGCGTTTCATCCCGCGTCACTGCGGCCCAGGACAAGCAGGCCGTATTCCTCTGGATTTGCGGCGCCCCGATCCCGGGCATTCTGAAAAGCCATCCTGGCCCTGGTTAATTTCATGGAAACCTGAAGGTTTCCGCTACATCCGACGGACAAATATGCAAGGCCGATGTAGCAACAGCCTTCAGGCTGCCATAAGGCTGCACGGTGGTGGCCAGGGCCGGTTTGACAATGCGCCGCGATAAGGTTAAATGTCTTCTGAGTTTTTACCGAGACAAAAGGCCTTTCCATCAAAATCGCCATCGGGATCGGGATCGATAAACCCGACCGATTCGATACCGATTTCGATTTGGAAGGGAACAATTAAATTTATATTCCATCCGGATGGCGGAGGCATGCCATGCTGCTGAAAATCAACCCGCAAAATCCCCAGGAACGCCTGATCGCAAAGGTGGTGGAAAGCCTGCGCCAGGGAGGGATTGTCGCCTTTCCCACCGACACCTTCTACGCCATCGGCTGCGACATCATGCAGAAAAGAAGCGTGGAAAAAATCTACCAGATCAAGCAGCGCAACAAGAGCAAGCCCTTCAGCTTCATCTGCTGCGACCTCAAGGACATCAGCGAATATGCCAAGGTCACGGATTATGCCTACCGCACCATGAAGCGGCTGCTGCCCGGCCCTTACACGTTTATCCTGGAAGGCTCCCGGCCCCTGCCCAAAACCATGGTGTCCAAACGCAAGACCGCCGGTATCCGCGTGCCGGACAATGCCATCTGCATGGCCATTGTCCGGGCCCTGGGCAATCCGGTCATCTCCACCACGGCCAAGCTGCCGGACAAGGGGATCTTCACCGACCCCGAACTGATTCACGACCATTTCGGCAAGCTGCTCGATATCGTGATCGACGGCGGGCCGGTGCCCTGCCAGCCCTCCAGCATCATCTCTTTTGTGGGTGATGAACCTGAAATCATTAGAAAAGGCCTGGGGCCGCTGGATATTTTTGAATAACTTTTGCAGGGGAGCCACATGACGGCAGAAAAGGAAAAAAACGGTTCCACGCTGGCAAGCACCGCTTCCGTGCGTCCAGAACTGGCGGAGATGAGACAGCGAAACGCCCTGCTGCTGGATGAAAACCGGCCCGAAGCCGTTGCCAGACGCCGGCAGAAAAATCAGCAGACCGCCCGCGCAAACGTCAGCATGCTTTGTGATCCCGGCAGTTTCATTGAATACGGGGCACTGGCCGTGGCGGCCCAGCGCGGAAGGCGGTCGGCGGAAGAACTGGCCGCCAAAACCCCGGCCGACGGCCTGATTGCCGGGATCGGCACGGTGAACGGCCCCCTGTTCGGTGACGAAAAATCGCGGTGCATGGTCATGGCCTATGACTACACGGTGCTGGCCGGCACCCAGGGGTATTTCAACCACAAAAAAATGGACCGCATGCTCAAGCTGGCCCGCGAACAGCGACTGCCTCTGGTGCTGTTTGCCGAAGGCGGCGGCGGACGGCCCGGCGACGTGGATGCCATCGGCGTGATGACCGCCGGCCTGGACCTGTCCACCTTTGCCGCCTTTGCCGGCTTAAGCGGCCGGGTCCCGCTGGTCGGCGTGGTGTCCGGCCCCTGTTTCGCGGGCAACGCGGCCCTGCTGGGCTGCTGCGACGTGATCATCGCCACGAAAAACGCCAACATCGGCATGGGCGGACCGGTGATGATTGAGGGCGGCGGCCTGGGCGTATTCAAACCCGAGGAGATCGGCCCCATCAGCGTGCAGACGCAAAACGGCGTGGTGGATATTGAGACGGCCGATGACGCAGCGGCCGTGGCCGCTGCCGGAAAATACCTGTCCTATTTCCAGGGTCCGGCGCCCCAATGGACCGCCGGCGATCAGACCCTGCTGCGCGACGTGATTCCGGAAAACAAGAAACGTCCCTATGACGTGCGCACGGTCATTCAAACCCTTGCGGACACCGATTCGTTTCTGGAACTGCGGCCCAGGTTCGGCCCGGGGATTATCACGGGACTGATCCGCGTGGAAGGCCGGCCCTTTGGCGTGATCGCCAACAACTGCATGCACATGGCCGGCGCCATCGAGGCCGAAGGCGCAGACAAGGCGGCCCGCATGATGCAGCTCTGCCAGGCCCACGGCCTGCCCCTCCTGTCCTTATGCGACACGCCCGGCTTCATGGTGGGCCCGGAAATGGAAAAGCGCGCCCAGGTGCGCCACGTGTGCCGGATGTTTGTGGTGGGCTCCCACCTCACCGTGCCCTATTTCACGGTGGTCTTGCGCCGGGGATACGGCCTGGGCGTCATGGCCATGGCCAGAGGCGGGTTTCACGAGTCCTTTTTCACGGCCGCCTGGCCCACCGGCGAGTTCGGCGCCATGGGCATCGAGGGCGCCATCAAGGCCGGGTTTAAAAAGGAGCTGGCCGCCATTGAGGATCCCCAGGCCCGGGAACAGT
>JBMORB010000028.1:0-4250 GCA_049320925.1 Thermodesulfobacteriota bacterium
TGGCCCTCGGCCGCGGCCAGGTTGACCAGCCGGCCTTCGCCCAGAACAAAAATTTTCTTGCCGCCCAGCACGTACTCGTCCATGAAGGGCCGCACGCGCCGCTTGGAATCGGCCACCTTGCCCAGCCGGGCGAGATCCAGCTCCACGTCGAAGTGGCCGGAGTTGGCAAGAATGACGCCGTTTTTCATTTTTTTCATGTGCTCCACCCGGATCACATGCTTGTTGCCGGTGACGGTGCAGAAGATGTCGCCGATTCTGACCGCGTCGGCCAGTTTCATGACCCGGAACCCATCGTAGTGGGCCTGCAGGGCGCGGAAGTTGTTCACCTCCACCACCACCACGCTGGCGCCCAGGCCCCTGGCCCGGTCCGCCACGCCCTTGCCGCAGCTGCCGTAGCCGCACACCACAAACACCTTGCCCGCGTAAAGCAGGTTGGTGGCGCGCAGAATGCCGTCGATGGAGGACTGGCCCGTGCCGTAGAAATTGTCCACCAGGTGCTTGGTCTGGTTGTCGTTGACCGCGATCATCGGGTATTTGAGGGCTTTGGCCTTGGCCATGGCCTGAAGCCGGATAACGCCGGTGGTGGTCTCCTCGCACCCGCAGATGATGTTCTTGATCAGGCCGGGGTAGTTCTTGTGAATCTCGGAAACCAGGTCGCAGCCGTCATCAATGGTGATATGCGGTTTGGCTTCGATGACATAGTTGATATAGCGGTAATAGTCCTCGGTGGTCTCGCCCTTGTAGGCCCACACCTTGACGCCCTCTTTGGCCAGGGCCGCGGCCACGTCGTCCTGGGTGGAGAGGGGGTTGCACCCGGTGATATAAACGTCGGCGCCGCCGGCGATCAGGGTCCGCACCAGAATGCCGGTCTCCTTGGTCACATGAAGGGCCATGCCGATGCGGATCCCCTTGAAGGGCTTTTCCTTCTTGAACCGCTTGCGCACCTCCAGCAGGGCGCCCATGTTCAGCTCGGCCAGTTCCAGGTTGTTTTTGCCCTGGGCCGCCAGCGACATGTCTTTGACTTCATAATGATCACCTTTTGCCATGTTCATGTGTGTTTCTCCTTTGTATGGATGGGTTGTTGCTGCTTGTTTTTATCGGGTTCGAAATCGGCATCGATACGGCTTGATGCCGGGGAATCAGGACACGGGTCATTGCGAGGAGCGAAGCGACGCGGCAATCTCCTTCGCATCTGTATGGACAGGATTGCTTCGCCTTCGGCTCGCAATGACGGTTAAAAACAATTCCTTTTTTCTGTTATCGTGCATTTAATCACTGCTGCTTTCTTGCCGAAAACAGGTTGACCGTTAACCCGTAGTTGACGGCAAACCGCTCCAGGCCGGCAGGGACAAATCCCGCGCCCGCCAGCCATGTTTCCATTTCCGCCTGGGAAAAGCCGAACCATGCCCCGCCGATTTTTTCCCGCACCGCGGCCTTGTTGTGCTTGTCAAAATCAGCGATAAAAAAGGTGCCGCCGGATTTTAAAATGCGATTGGCCTCGGCCAGCACCTTGACCGGCTCGGAAATATGGTGCAGCACCATGTTCATCACCGCGCAGTCTGCCTCCCGGTCCCGCATGGGCAGGTACTCCAGTTCGCCCAGCCGCAGGTTGACCCCTGCCATGGCGGATGTTTTCAGCCGGGCCTGCTCCAGCATTCCCGGCGAGCTGTCCACGCCAATCACGGTGCCGATCCGTTCATGCAGCATTGCCAGCAGGGCGCCGGTGCCGCAGCCAAGGTCTGCCGCAACGGTCGTGGCCCCCACCTTGCCGGCAATGATCCGGTTTAAGTCCAGGTCCCCCAAAACCTCGTGCTTGCGGGCCTCCCAGGTGCCGGCCACAGTCTCGAAAAACCGCCGGGTCCGGCTTTTTCGTTCCCGGATCAGGGCATCGGCCCGCTCCAGGTCCGCCGCGCACACAGGATCATCGGCCAGGGCGTCGGAGACCAGCTTGATCACCGGGCCGCTGGCGTCTTGAGTCAGGGCCGAATAGTAAACAAACCCGCCGTCGCGCCGGGACTTGAGAAGCCCTGATTCGGCCAGAATTTTTAAGTGACGGGACACCCGGGACTGGATCATCTCCACCACTGCCACCACCTCGTTCACGTTCAGCTCATAGTGGACCAGCAGAAAGAGCAGCCGCAGCCGGCTTTCATCGGAAATGGCTTTTAAATATTTAATTAAATTCATTTATAACAATATCAAAATATATTGATTCGTAACTGAAGGCCACCTTATCCTGAATTGTCTGTGGGTGTCAATAAAAAATTTTCAGCCGGCCGGCATTTGAAGCGGATGCAGGGTTTGCAGGCGAAGAAAAGGGGCATGAATCAGATATAAGAGAAGATGAATTTTTTGCAAACCGGCAAAGCGTCTGCTGAGTCCAAATAAAAAGAGCGGCATGTGCCGCTCTTTTTTGAAAAGCCGTTTCCAGCCGGTTTTTTATCCGGGAATGGAAACAGGAGCCGCCTTACCGATATAATCAAGCGTCTCCTGATACTTTGCCCGCATGTCCACATGTCCTTTTTCAATGGCCTTCTTCTGAGGGCTCCAATCGGACGGGCACTGGGTTTTGAGCTGTCCGATCTTATCCTCAAGGTCCTGTACAAGAATCTTCATGTCGTTGAAGTTGGCAAGCACTCTCTCTCTTTCCGCGCTCTTTAATCTGTCGGCCTTGGCGATCACATCAAACAGCTTGGCCTTCCACGCCACCAGTTCCTGCTCCAGGCCACTGCAAAAATCTCTGACGTCCATGATTGACCTCCTTTTTCAATTGGTTTTGATTGACCCCCTGTTCCTTGTGCGGAACAAAACAATAATTGCAATTGCTGAAAACAAATGCAATATTTATCTCAAATCTCTGCAATATCGGTGCCATATGAAAACGACTGCCACACGCATGGCGAAATACCGGCCCCTGCAGGTCTGGTGCGCATTGGTAAATTATTTTTCACTTTCGATTAGTTACGTTCATGGTCACCGGTTCGGGCGCACGGTTCTGCAAAAAGAAAGACCGGATCAGCATGGCAGGTCCGCATATGTCAGGCGCTGGCACGCCAGTTGCTTTTTATATTTTGGGGATGATACTGAAAAAGAACTCCCTGTTTTGGAAGGGTGCCTTGAACGATGCCTGGCCATGATATAACGGGCCTAAATTATAGCCAGGTTAGACTTGTCAGCACAATGGCGGGTAACACCCATTGGCTGGTGCATGCCTGAATGACACACTTTTGCTCCAACCAGAAGGGAGACAGTGCGCCTCATGGCAAAAAATTTCTGTGTTTACCGGGTGATTATCCTATCGACACTGATTTTTTGCGCCGCCACCGGTCTTTACGCCGCCCAGATAAACGGCGCTGTTTTTGAGAAGGAATCTTACATCAACCAGAAGCGCCTGACCCTGAGGGGGGCGGGCCTGCTCCGGTATCTTGTGGTGATAAAAGCCTATGCCGGGGCGTTTTACCTGGATGAAGACCTGCCACCGGACAGGGCGCTGGATGACGCGGCCCGGCGCCTGGTGCTTCACTACTTTCACGCCATTCCGGCCGACGGCTTTGCAAAAGCCACGACCACCATGATTGAAAAAAACGTGACCCCGGCGCAGTTTGCCCGGATGGCCCCCCGCATCGACCAGATGAACGCCCTGTACAGGGATGTCGCCCCCGGCGACCGCTACACGGCCACCTACATTCCCGGGACCGGAACGGAACTGGCGCTCAACGGCCGGTCCCTTGGAACGGTTCCCGGCGCGGACTTTTCGCGCGCCTTTTTTTCCATCTGGATCGGCGCCCACCCCATTGACAAGGGGTTTCGCAACGACCTGCTGAAAGGGATTTCGCCTTGAGACGGATCACCGTTTCCAAGAAACTGGCTTATGCGGCGCCGGCCTTTTCACTGGCCGTGGTGGGCATCCCCGTCTATGTTTATATTCCGAAATTTTACACCGACGCAGTGGGGGTCCCCATCGGCGTCATGGGCCTGATCCTGCTGCTGGTCCGGCTGTTTGACGCCATCACCGATCCGGCCATGGGATACATCTCCGACCGGCTCAAAACCCCCTTTGGCCGGCGCCGGCCCCTGATCGCCGCCGGCGCCGTGCTGACCGTGGCCGCCATGGCACTGCTTTTCAACCCGCCGGTCCGCATGGACACAGCGGCGGCGACCGTCTGGTTTGCCGTGATGGTGGCGGCCCTGTTTCTCTTCTGGACCGTCATTATTGTCCCTTACGAATCCCTGGGACCGGAACTGACCTA
>JBMORB010000029.1:0-4239 GCA_049320925.1 Thermodesulfobacteriota bacterium
CCATTTTTTCTCAAGGTCTTCCGGGAAGGTGGCGCCGCCGTAATTGATCCATTCGGGGACCGGCAGGTTTTCCTGGTTGGGCCCCAGCAGACACAACTCGTTTTTCCGGTCAAACACGCCCCGGCCCCATTCAAACAGGGGGCCGATCTTGTTGGCCGTCAGCCGCGACACCGTCAGCCACTGATTGGCGGTCTGCCCGGAACCGCTTCGGGAGATATCAAACCATTTGCGCTGGACCCCGAAGGGGATGGGCCGGATCCGGGCGATATCTCCGAACCGCCTTTCAAGCGGCGCCTGCATCCAGTGGGCATTGGGCGCGATAATGGTTCTGCGCTGCCGGATCACGGCGCGCAGCAGGCCCACCATGCCGGGAAGGGACAGCAATTTATAGTCCGTACCCAGCACCGTGATCAGTGCGGGGGTCCGGCTGCCCCACAACGGGATGGCGTTCTGCAGCCAGTTGACATGCATTACATCTACACGCGATTCCCTTTGGTAAACTGCACGAAGGTGCCTCATCAGCCTCACCACCCACGGTACGGCCATGAGCTTTTTATCCCTCAGAATATGAGCGATGCCGCCAGCCCGTGACAGGGAATCCAGAAACCGGGACTCTTCCGGGAGAGCGGCATTTGACGCATCCGATGGGATCTCGCCCGGCGGCAGCCATGTCCGAAGCAAAACCGACGGCCGGCCGGACAGTGCTTCGACCATGTCGGCAAGGAACCTCCCCCGCCAGTCCCGGGCGTCGCGGGGATAGGAAGTGCCCGACAGCAGGACGGTGATGATGTTTTCCCCTGATTGGTTCATGGGATATCGTTACTCATTCTTCAAAAGGCGTTCCGCCAGATTCAGATCTTCCACGGAATTGATGTTCACGTACCGGTCGCAGAGCAGAAACGCCCGGACGGTTTTGCCGTCGTCAATGGCGCACTGCACCAGGTCCGGCAGCTCCTTTTCCCGTCGCTCGTGGTGAAAAGGCGTTATATCGATATAGTCCAGAATCCGGTTGTTAAAAATACAGTGGCCGGTACCCTGGAAGTCATTAATGGGCCGAATCGGCTTTTCGATCAGCCGGAATATCCGGTCCCGGTCATCCTTTACCACGGCATAGGTTTTGCGGATCTGGTCGCGATTTTCCACCTTCACGACACCGCACTCGCCGAAGGTTTCCGGGGCGTCTTTAAACATTCGGATCATCTCCCCGCACCGGGAGCCGGCCAATACCTCGTCGCCCAGTGCCAGGAAAAAATCTTCGCCGTCCAGAGCCTCTTTCGCGCACCCCATGGCATGCACCAGGCCCTGCTGCTCTTTCTGGAGAACATACCGGATCCGCTTATCCCGGTACCGGATGCCAAAATGGTTGATGATCTGGGTGGCCTTGTACCCCACCACCACCACCAGTTCAGACAGGTCTTCGGCAGCCATGCGAAAAAGCACGTGCTCCAGCAGGGGCCGACCGGAAAGCGGGGCCATGCACTTGTTCTGGTTTTCGGAAAACTCGTTGATGCGGTTTCCCCTGCCACCGGCCAGTATCAGGGCCTTCATGGGCCGCCTCCCCTTGAGGGCGATACAGGGCCGAAACATTCCCTGTTTTGCCGTACCCACTCCAGCAGGGCGGTAATGCCCGGTTCGGGCATCACGTCGGGATGCCATCCCAGCAAAGACCCTGCCTTTGCAATATCGCAGACAAAGTACCGCAGATCCCCGTGGCGGTCCGGCCCGAAGCGGATGTCCGGCTTTTGGCCGTTGAGCTTCTCCAGCAAACCGATGCATTCCAGCAGGGATATGGCGGCTTCCGGTCCGCCGCCGATGTTATAGATACCGGGCACGCGCTTGCGATAGAACGCGTCGAAGGCACGGCACACATCCGCGGCAAACACGATGTCACGGACCTGCTTGCCGTTGCCGTAAACGGTGATGGGCCGGCCCAGCACGCTGCGGATGGCGAAGTTGGCCACCCATCCATGGTCTTCTCCACCGAACTGGCGGGGGCCGTAGATGCCGGTGAGGCGAAAACTGGCCGCGGCCAGGCCATAGGTGTCAATATGGGTCCTCACGTAAAACTCGGCCGCGGCTTTTGACGCATGAAGGGGGGTGAGGGCGCCCTCCAGAAGCGGATGTTCCTCGGCAATGGCCGGCGGCTTGCGAAGGTACCGGGTCTGGCCTTCCGCCAGTGATTCGTTTATCCTGTTGCCGTAAACATGAATCGTGGCGCACGACGCAACAGGAATTTTCAACCGGCGGGCCGTCTCCAATACGTTGAGGGTGCCGGCCACGTTTGAAGACATGTCCAGGACCGGTTCTTCCACGCTGATGGTCATGGCGGGCTGGGCAGCGGTATGGACGATATAGTTGCAGCCGGCAGCACTGTCCAGCAGACGCTCCAGATTCCGGACGTCGGCGGTAACCAGCTCCACTCCCAGTCCGGCCAGAAAATCACGGTTGTGGTTTCTGGCTTTTTCAGTGGCAAAACCGGCACGCTCCAGCTCGTGTTTGGTCATGTTGTCGTAGGAGACCACCCGGTCTCCCCGGCGGGCAAAATATTCGCAGACGTGGGACCCCAGAAACCCGCACCCGCCCGTCACCAGAACTTTCATACCACCTTCTCCGCACTCTATTCCCTGCGAAAAAAAAGAACTTTCCCCCGCCCGGAATGATGGGGCCTTTTTTCCCTGTCTGCGGTCATGGCTGCTGTATCGCTTTATCCAGAAGATCGGCGGGGATGGTGCCGACATGCACTTCCCCGTCGATCACGTAACTGGGTGTGGCGACAATGCCCAGCTTCAGGCCCGCGTATATGTCCTGCATCAGGAACGCTTCCAGGTATCGCCGCTTGATCGCCTGGGACAGCCCCTCCGCATCCAGACCCAGCGGATCAAGAATTGTTTTTAATTTTACATCCTTTTTCTCCATGGAAAAAAGAAAATCGTTGGCCTGCCAGAACTTCCCTTTTGTCTGCGCGTAGAGGGCAATCAGCGCCAGCCTGCCCGCCCCCACGTGGAAATCATCCTTTACAAAAGGGTTAAACTCGTGGTCCATGGGGAAATGACGGTGCACCAGCCGGATGTCATCCGGATGGGCCTCAACCAGACGACGCAGGAAAAAATGCATTTTCCTGCACTGAAAGCACATGTAATCGGAAAACTCGACAATCTCAAGCTTCGGATTTGGGGCGCCGATCCAGGGGTGGCCGTCTTCGGTCACGCCGGTGGGCGTGTCACCGGACAGCGGGGGCGGGGCCATGCGCCAGTAAGGAGGAAAGGCCAGCACCATGAACAGGGCTGTTACCCCAAAAACCGATGCAACCGGAAACGCGACTTCTCCTTTGCCCAGCAGGTAGCCGAAATCGAGCTTCAGGGCCTGCGACAAGGGTTCGCAGCCAAACCGCCTGCGAATTATCCACGCGTAGAACAAAAGGCCCAGGTTGACCGCGTAGCTGAGGATGCACATGATGCAGTAGCTGCCGATCAGGTAGGAGGAAATCAGGGCCAGCACCACGCTGTACGCGCTGAAGGCCCCGCTGATCAGGAGAATCAGGGTCCAGACGCGTTTTTTTTGCGCCGCGGGGCGCCCGGCAAAAGCCAGCAGCGCAAGGATAAACCCGTACCCGAAAACACCCCATACCGGCACCGGCACGTTTAAAAAGATGGAATAGGCGCTCTGGGACACCGTGTCGCAGTTAAACGCCCGGGATATGGCGCAAAAGCTCTGGTATCCCATGTCCATATAGATGCGGTAGTGGGAGACCGAAAGGTAAACCGAATCCCCGAAACCGGTCAGGGCGATCAGCAGCACCGGGATAAAATAATAAGGATAGGCCAGGGGCGGCCCCTGCTTAAAAAAGTCGCGCAAGCGCATGGCACGGTCTCCGGTTCCTGTCACTGAAGCGCCAGTTCCAGCAGCAGCACATTGTTCTCTTCATACAAGACCCGCGTGTTGTTTTTAAACACATTCAGAAAAACATCCTGTTCTTCCTTTGGCAAGGTCAGCAGCCAGCCGAACAGAACTCCCCGGTCAATAATGACATGGGTGGTGCCGTAACGGGCCAGTTTCCTTCGCAGGTCCGGCGCTGAAAACCGTCCCCCGGTTTTGTCATAAAAATCCTCGGCCAGATGGACGTCCCTGTCCAGGTAGTAGGTCCGGTCCCCGATGGAAAGGCACAGCACCCGGGCATCAGGAGGCAGCGTTCTGTTGGCATGGGCGATCACCGGATATTCTTTCCTGTATCGGCTGATA
>JBMORB010000030.1:0-4228 GCA_049320925.1 Thermodesulfobacteriota bacterium
CAGGGCCACGGCGTCAAAAAAAGCGGTTGTATCGGTTCCCACGGCCCGGGCCGTTTCCATGGCCGCGTCAAAGGCCTCCCGGTTGTTTTTACTGCCGTTCACCAGGTCCTTGAGCGGTTCCACGTTCTGCAATAAAAAGAGAAGCCGGTCAGCCACCGGCCCACGGCCGGCCTGTTCCTGCAGGTCCGCCACGGTCCGGGCCGCTGTTGTAAGCTTTCGCTGGGCCGCCTGGGAAAGTCCGGGCACGGGGAACCGCTGGGTGGCGGCAAGGGCGCCGGCCGCCGGTATATGGCGTTCTTTTGCCCACGCGGCCAGCGGCGCCAGATGCTTTACCGCGCCGGCGCCGCAAAGCAGGCCCGCCGTCTTTTCCAGATCGATAAAGGTGGCCCGCCCCTCCATCAGCCGCAGCAGGGAAACCGCCTCGGCCACACCCCGGGCTGAAAGGACTCTCTGTTTGCTCACCACGTGGCAGGGGATGCCCGCCGATTCCAGCACTTCGGCAAAAACCAGTGTCTGGCGCCGGGTCCGGCACAGCACGGCAAAGTCGGAAAAACACAGCCCGGCAGGGATGGATTCATACCCGGCCTTGCCGAAGTCCACGGAATGGAAGCCCAGCCCCCCCACCATCTGCTCAATGGTCCGGCCCGCGAACACCGCCTCGGCCCGGTCAGAGGCAAGCCTCGCCACGGTGACCGTGGGCACGCCGGCAATCTCGGAATAGACCCGTACCCGGCAGGGGTCGTCCTGCATGGAAATCACATGACAGGCGGCGGAAAGGATGGCGTGAGTGGACCGGTAGTTTTTCTCCAGTACAAAACGCGCGGCGTTGGGGTAGTCTTTTTCAAAAGTTTTAAAATACAAGGCGCTGGCGCCGCGAAACCCGTATATGGCCTGATCCGGATCACCGATCACGCAGATGTTGCCGCCGGCCGGCACCAGTGCGCGGATGAGGCGGTACTGGCCGTGGTTCACGTCCTGGTACTCGTCCACGAACACGTGGACAAACCGCTTTCGCGCTACCTGCCGCACGGCCGCCTGTTCTTCCAGCAGGGTCACGGCCCGGCAGACCAGGTCTTCATAGTCGCACCCGCTGTTCTGGGCCAGCATTTCCTGGTAGTCGCGGTAAAGCGCCGAGAAAACTTCCGGTTCAAGTTCTTTTGCCACGGCCGAAAGATCATGTCCGGGAAACATCATGGCCTGCTTGGCCGAAGCAATCATATCCAGAAGCCGGTCCGGTCCCGGCAGGCCGCCTGCGCCCTGTCCGACGGCATGGGTAAGCGTTTTCCGGGCCAGTATCCGGCGATCATACTCGTCCAGAACGACATCGGAAAAACCCGCGTGTTCCCGCAGCAGGCCCAGACAAAACCCGTGAAAGGTAGCCACAAGAGGAAGGCCGGATTTTCCGCCCACCATGGCCGCAATCCGCTCTTTCATCTCCCCGGCCGCCCGGTTGGTAAAAGTGATGGCCAGAATCGATCCGGCCGGTACCTGCCCGGTCTGGATCAGGCGGGCGATGCGGCAGGTGATGGTCCGGGTCTTGCCCGAGCCCGGCCCGGCCACGATCACCATGGGGCCTGATCCATGGTTGACGGCGGCCATCTGTGCTTCATTGAGGCCGGTGGTGACATCCGCCGCTTCGGCCGCCACCCGGGGCACGACTTCCGGCTCATCAAACAGGGAGGTCTGGCGGGGGACGGCGACAGGCCTGGCCGTTTCCGCCGGTGTCGGCTTTCGTGGCGCCGGCGCTTCAGGCGCCGCGAAAAGGCGCTGTTCGCCCTTGAGCCGTTCGATCTCGCCCTCCGCAAAAAGGGTCACCCGGCCGTACTGGCCGTCAAAGCCGGCGCTTCGCCGGACCTCCCCTTTTCGCATGCGCGACACCGCCACATCCAGCAGCGGCACGCCGCATCCGGCAATCTGTTGGGCCGGCAGAGAATAAAGCACGTCAAACTCCGGGCCCAGCCGTTCCAGCACCGTCCGATAGGCCTGATCCACCTTTTTGGATTTGGGGCCCACACCCAGCAGTTCGGACAGAATTTCCGGCAGCGGGACAATGCTGTAAAACGGGTGGCGCTGTTCGGGCAGGATATTTTCAGGCCGGTCGGCCAGTTCCTCCACCCGGTAAAGCACACCCAGGGTCAGGGGCTTGCCGCACACCGGGCAGATCCCACGGTGCTGCCGGGTCTGGGCCGGATGCAGACAGACCCCGCAGGTCCGGTGCCCGTCAAGATGATACTTGCCCTCTTCGGGAAAAAATTCATATGTCCCCAGAAACCGCTCAGGGTCTCCGGTTTTCATGGCATTGATCATGGCGGCATAGGAAAGCTCAGTGTCGAACAGATTGGCCTCCCGGCCCAGGTTGGCCGGCGAGTGAGCGTCGGAATTGGAGATCAGGGTCCGACCGTCGATATTCGACACCCGCCAGTTCATGGGCGGGTCAGAAGACAGCCCGGTTTCCAGGGCAAAGACCTGGCCGGATAAATCTTCGAAACACGACTCAATGGTGTCAAATCCCGACTTGGAACCGAACAGGGAAAACCAGGGGGTCCACACATGGGCCGGCACGAAAAAGGCCTCCGCGGAAACCTCCAGGGCCGTTTCCAGCAGGTTTCTGGCGTCCATGCCCAGAATGGGCCGGCCGTCGGACTGAATGTTGCCGATGGCGGCCAGTTTCGCGTTAAATCGGGCCGCCGTCTCCAGGTCGGGCATGAAAACCAGGTTGTGATTTTTGCGCACGGCCCCCGCTTTTTTATAAATATTGCTGATCTCGGTGGACAGCACAAACCGCACCGCCCGCCGGCACGCGGCCGGCACCTTTGCGTCACCTGCCTTTGCCAGATCGTCTTTTAACCGGAACAGGCCGGGTTCGGCGGGCGTCAGCTTTTCCGTGATCCGGCCAAACCAGGCTGGATGGGTGAAGTCGCCGGTGGCCACCACGGTGATGCCCTTGAGTTGAGCCCAGATGTAAAGTTGCTCAAAATCCAGGTCCGACGATGTGGCCCGTGAGTAGGCTGAATGAATATGCAGGTCCGCTATGTAACGCATCACTTTTATCCAAAACCGGTCTTAAGCCAAACGGCCACGGTTATATATCGAAATCGTTATCAGGATCGGGATCGCTATCGGGATCGAAATCGAGACGCAGTATATTTGGCAGCGAAGGCAATCGTCTTTCGCTCTAACTCAATCATCTTTCTTTTCAGGTCTACACCGCCACCAAACCCGCCCAGGGTTCCGTCTGCCCGCACCACCCGGTGACAGGGAATAAAAACAGGAAATCGGTTGCTTGCCATGACGTTTCCCACAAACCGGGCACCGCCGTCAAACCCGGCCCGCCGGGCAATCTCGCCGTAGCTTTGCACCGTTCCGTAAGGAATGTCAAACACGGCCCGCAGCACCTTCTGCTGGCCGGGAGTTGCATGGGTCATGTCAAACCAGTGCCAGGGAATTTTCACCTTTTTGCCGTCAAAATAGTCAACCAGTGCCCGGGCTGCCGTTTCGGCCGTTTCAGGATGGCCCCCTGCCCTGTACTGCCTGCCGGCTTTCATGAGTGTTCCGGGCAAAAAAATACGGATGATGGCAAACGGCTTTGTCCGGTAGATCAGGCCGGATTTTCCGAAGGCGGTGTTTACAGCCATCATAATGGTTGTTTCGCCTGTTTGTCTGCTCATGCGGTAATCATTCAAACCCGTCGGCCAGGTTGCCGGCGGCGTCAAAACGCATGGATGCCCACCCGGTGAGGCGCTCCACGCCCTCAATGCCTGCGATTTCCGGTTCAAGTGCCCTTGAGACCCAGAGCTTTTCGAGATGGGAGGTATCGAAAATGCGCACGATCCGGGCTGTCTCAAAAGACTCGCACCCGCAGGTTCGTACGCAGGCCAGCAGCACCTCCCGGTCGGAATCAAACCAGGCGGGAATGGCCGCCTTTTCAGGTGATATGGCAGCCATGGCGTTGGCATAAGTCTTTTGCCGGTCAATGGCGGAAACCAGCCGGGTGGTGGTAAAATCTGCCAGGCCGATCCCGTTGGCGTTGCCCGCCGATTCGGGCGTCAGATCCCGGACAAAGATACGCCTAGCGTGGGGGGCCACGCAGAAATCACCGGTGATGTCCCGGTGCCGGCCCGTGACATTGGAGTCCATGCCGATACCGCTGATGTTCTTGCCGATGCGGTCCACGATCAGAATATCCAGAAGATCAAAGGGAATGCGGGGCATCATGGAATACACTTTT
>JBMORB010000031.1:0-4218 GCA_049320925.1 Thermodesulfobacteriota bacterium
GGTATCGGTATCGAAATCGGCCCATCGCATCCCGATGGCTCGACTTGCATTCGTCATTGCGCGGCAGGCAATCCTCTCCGTGGTGCCGGACCCTGATCCGGCATCCATAGCCGTCATGCCGGACCCTGATCCGGCATCCAGTAAGAATTAGACGCCTGCCGTCATGCCGGACTCTGATCCGGCATCATTTCATAGCTGTTTTGCCGGTTGACTTCCCCCGGCCTTGCCATTAAGATGGGCCAAATACAAGAACCTGAAATTCATAGGTGAAAACCATATGTCAAACATCCGGCTGCTCGGCATGGTCGTGGGCCTTGCGCTTTTTCTGCTGAGCTTTAGAATATTTCGCGGCCAGAAATGGAACCGGGCCAACTTTTTCCTGTTTGCCGGGTCCGGCCTGTTTCTTTTTGCCCTTTCCTTCAATCCCGGCCTGATCAACATCCTGCAGCGCATGCTGGCCCTGGATGACGCGGAACGGGGCCGGTTGATGGCCCTGCTGATTTTTGCCGTTGGAGTGCTCTGGTTTGCCCTCATCCTGATGCGCACCTCTTTTCTAAAACACAGGTACCAGTTTGACCGGTTTGTGCGGGCCGTGGGCATCGCAAATTACATTGAAAAGATTCGAACCGACCTTTCCGGATGTGACGTGGCGGTTCTTATTCCGGCCTATAATGAGGCGGACAATCTGCGGGAGGTCCTGCCCCGTATCCCCAAAGAGGTGGCCGGGCTGAAACTGGGCGTGGTGGTGGTGGATGACGGCAGTGACGACGGCACTTATGAATGCGCCCTTGCCGCCGGGGCCTTTGCGGTTCGCAGTCCCATCAACCGGGGCGGAGGCGCGGCCCTGCGGCTGGGCTATGACATCCTGCAAAAGGCGGACATCGGCATTTGCGTCACCATGGATGCCGATGGCCAGCATAACCCCGAGGAGATTCCCGCACTGCTCTCCCCGCTGTTGGAAGAACAATGTGATATCGTGATCGGTTCCCGCATTCTCGGGTCCCGGGAAAAAGACAGCCTGTTCCGGCTGGCCGGGGTTTATGTTTTTGGTTTTCTCATCAACCGGCTCACCGGTCTTTCCATCACCGATCCGTCCAGCGGGTTCCGGGCCTTTAAAATGGACGTGGTCCGGCGCGTCCCTTTGGACGAGGACCAGTTCCATACCAGCGAACTGATCATCAACGCGGCCAAGGGCGGTTTTTGTATCCGTGAGGCCCCCATCACCATTCTTCGACGAAAATACGGAGAAAGCAAAAAAGGCAGAAACTGGCTCTACGGCCTTAATTTTGCCAAAATCGTTGTTCGAAGCTGGTGGAGGTAGGCGTGATGGAAAGGTCTTTTGCATTCATCGTTGGATCACCGAGATCCGGAACAACGATCTTAGAGAATATTCTAAATTGCCATGACGAGATTGCCGAGTTTTATGAGCCTTATTATGTATGGGAAAGGTTCCTTAATGTGTCCCAGAATGATGTTTGGAATCCCCAAGAACTTACCGCGAGCATTGCCGATAAAATTCGCAGGGATTATACGCTTTTTGGGAAAAAGAGCAAAAAGCGGCTGGTCTTAGACAAATTACCCACCCACTCATTTAATATCCCTGTTATTCAAAAGGTTTTCCCCTCTGCATGCTGGATACATATACTTCGTGACGGGAGAGATGTAGCCTTGTCGATCAGGAAGGAGTGGCATAAAAGAGAGAAAATGGTTCAACAGAAAGACGTTTTGTCTTTGCTCAAAACAACCAAGGCCATGCTAGGTCGCCAACCGTTCTTACGGTATAAGGCGATGGCCCTGTCTCATGAACTTAAAAGCTCATTTTCCCTGAATCCAAAACGGTATTTTAACAAGTCAAGATGGGAGGGGTATGCGGGGTGGGGGCCCAGGTTTGATGGATGGAAAGAGTGTCTTACTTCTCATTCACGATTACAATTTAACGCTATGCAATGGGTAAAGACAGTGGAAGCAGTGTTCTCAAGTTGGGAGAAATTACCGGAAGTAAATAAAATTGAAGTCAGATACGAGAATTTGCTTTCTAATCCACGGCAGGTTCTTTTTGATATTCTTGGGTTACTTCGATGTACGCCTACAGAACGGTTTTTTTCCCAAATTCCAACCCTGAAGAGAGATAATTTCAACAAGTGGGAACATGAATTAACCGCTGAAGAAATAAGAGAGATTAAGCCGATATTGACCCCCATGCTGGAAAAGACCGGCTATCTTCAGACCTCTCCCTGGTAGGCAGGCAGATGATTAAAAATATTATCCGCATATCAATTTCCTGCCTGTTGCTTGTTTATTTTTCTTTCAAGGTCAACTGGCAGGTCATTCGTGCAGCGTTTCTTGAAATCGATATTTTTTATTATGTGGTTTCCACCATCATTGCCACGTCTGGCGGTTGTTTCATCGCATGGAAATATCACCTCCTGCTTCGGGGAACACCGCTTTCCCTTTCCGTGCGACGCCTGATGGTGATTCAGAGCATCAGCCGATTCTACGCGCTTTTTCTGCCATCGGCCCTTGGCCCGGAGGCGGTGCGCTGGTACAAAGTGACAAAGGCCAAAAAAGGTAAAAGTTTTTTTTTCGCGGCAACGGTCTATGAACGACTTCTTTTCCTTCTGGCCCTTCTGGGAGCCGGCATGGTCCCTCTTTTTTTCTACACAAGGCATCCCGGGCTGATTCTCCTGCGTAACCGCATTCTACCAGTGGTTTTATGCTGCACAGCGTTAATGATTGTCGCGCTCCTGTACCTGTTGCTGCCGCCTTTTCACGAATCCGTAAAACGGTTGCTGAAAAAACTGTTGCGGGTTCAGGCCGGTGGAAGGATGGACCTGCTTCTGGAAAATCTGGCGCTTAAGGACCGGTCTGCCGCTTTGTTTATTCGCCTGCTTTTTCTTACCTTATGCTGGCAGGCGGTGTTTGTACTCAGGATTTATTTTCTATTTGCCGCCATGGACCTCGGCTTCAGGGTGGGAGAGGCCGCGTGGATGGGCTCACTGGTTATGCTTCTCCAGGTTCTACCCATTTCTTTTGCGGGCCTTGGCGTCAGGGACGGTGCCTATGCTTACCTTTTTGCCCTGTATGGCGCTGCCCCTGAAAAAGGGGTGCTGATAGGTATTCTTTTTTTTACGCAAATGCTGGTTTTTTCATTGTCAGGGGCCATATTCAATCTGTTTGAAAAATAGCTTTCGGTTTTTCCCTTCCTTATGGAGGATATGATGGAACAGCCCATATTGCTTGATATTGAAAATGAAATCGCGATCATTACCCTGAACCGGCCGGAGCGGCGCAATGCCATCAACCAGGCCCTGCTGCAGGGGTTGTATGACGCCATTGACCGGGTGGCCGGGGATGGGAGCATCAAGGTGGCGATTATCACCGGCAGCGGCAAGTCCTTCTGTTCCGGCCTGGACCTGGCCTGCCTGGCCACGGACAACCTGATCGACCCCAGGGGTGACGGCCGGGATATGGTGGACGTGATGGGGGAGTGTCAAAAGCCCATTATCGGTGCGGTCAACGGCTATGCCATCACCGGCGGGTTTGAGCTGGCGTTGAATTGCGATTTTCTGATCGCCTCGGAAAACGCCTCTTTTGCCGACACTCACGCCAAGGTGGGGATTCAGCCGGGGTGGGGCATGACCCAGTTTTTACAGCAGGCTGTGGGCCGGCGCCGGGCCAAGCAGATGTCTCTGACCTGCGAGTTCATCTCGGCGGGCAGGGCTTTGGAGTGGGGCCTGGTAAACGAGGTGGTGGCGCCGGATGCGTTGATGGACCGGGCAAAAACCATTGCCCGCCAGATCTGCGCGGTGAATTTTGACATGGCCCTGACCGTTAAGCGGCTGATTGAGCACCGGGACAAGGCCTTTTTTGTGGATGCCCTTGCCAACGAGCGCAAGGGGTTGAAAGAGCTGGCCCGGCTGACGAGAAGCTGATTTCGGTGAAGGGTGACGGGGATGGGCGGTGGCATTCGGTCATTTTTTTTACTGGATGCCGGATCGGGGTCCGGCATGACGAAGGTAACAGGGCTGGCCCGGCTGACACGGTCGTGACTTTAGAATATGTTGTCTGCCATGGTTTTATTGGAAGCCTGAAGGCTTCCGCTACGGGGACCAACGGGACCGACCAGAATGTAGCGGCGGCCTTCAGGCCGCCATACGGCTGGGCGGTAAAGAAAGACAGGGGATTTTAATGGAAGCCTGAAGGCTTCCGCTACGGGGA
>JBMORB010000032.1:0-4199 GCA_049320925.1 Thermodesulfobacteriota bacterium
CGGTCAACGCCCTGGCCGATCAGGCCATTTCCCTTGATCCCCGTTACTTCTACGGTTTTGCCCACATGTTCATCGGAACGGCCAACAGCATGCTGCCGGCGGCCTTTGGCGGGGACAAGGAAAAGGCGCTGCGGGCCTTTGAAACCATCTCGGCCTTAAACAACGGAAAGTTTCTGCTGTCCAAAGTCTTTTACGCCCGGTTCTACCTGACGGATGATGCCGCCGTTCAGCAGACCTTGAATGGCGTGGTGGAGGCCCCGGACAGGCTGATACCGGAAATTGAACTGATGAACCAGATCGCCAAGGCAAAGGCCCGGCACTATCTCAACAAGTAGAAAGGGGCGCGGCACTGATGAAAGTTTTTTATCGGATCGAAAGAATCATCTATAACATCGAGCTGACGGCCATTGTGCTGCTGCTGCTGTCGTTATCGGTGTTTGCCTTCTGCCAGGTCATCCTGCGTAATTTTTTTGACTATTCGATCATCTGGATGGCGGTTTACAACAACATGGCCCTTCTGGTGCTGGCGATGCTGGGGGCCAGCATCGCCACTTCCAGTTTTGAACGAAGCCATATCAATGTGGATCTTTTCCAGGGGCTGCTCAAGTTCCCCTACAACAAGTACCTCAACGCGGTTCTCACCTTCGTGGCCGGCATCGCCTGCCTGATGTTTTTCTTTTTTGCCGCGCATTACGTGGCCGTGGCCAGGAACGTGGGAAAGGTGGAACAGGCCATCCACACACCGGAATGGGTGGTGGCGCTGATTTTCCCGGTCTGTTTTCTTTCCATGTCCTACAAGTTCTTTTTATGCTTTCTGACGGATGTGAACGATATCCGGACCAAGCAGAAACGGCGTTAATCGGGCTTTTCGAAACGGAGGCTGGTGTGAGCTTTATCATATTAGGGCTGGTCCTGCTGGCGGTATTTGGGGAGCCGCTGTTTATCGTCATCGGCGGCGCGGCGTTCGCGAGTTTTTATTTTACCCTTCACATTCATCCGGCCACGCTGTTCACCGATTTTTACCGGCTCACCACCATGCCGGTGTTCGTGGCTATCCCGCTGTTTATTTTTTCCGGATACCTGCTGGCGGAAAGCCGGGTGCCCGAGAAGATGCTGCGGTTCACCAACTCCCTGCTGGGCTGGATTCCCGGCGGCCTGTGTCTGGTGGCCCTGATCGCCTGCTCCATCTTCACCGCCTTTACCGGCGCCAGCGCCATCACCATCGTGGCCATCGGCACCCTTTTGTATCCGGCTTTTATCAAGGACAACTACCCGGAAAACTTCACCCTGGGCCTGATCACCACCAGCGGCAGCCTGGGCACGCTGTTCATGCCCTGTCTGCCGCTGATTCTGTACGGCGTCATCGCCAGCCAGCAGACCCCGCTGAATATGGAAGACATGTTCATCGCCGGCCTTCTGCCCGGCGTCCTGCTCCTGGTCCTCATGTGGATTTACTCGTTTCCCTTCGGGCTGAAACACACCCGGCGCCAGAAGTTCGCGGTAAAAGAACTTGCTGCCTCCACCGTGGACATCATCTGGGAACTGCCCCTGCCTTTTTTCATCATCGGCGGTATTCTGGCCGGCCTTTTCTCAGCGCCCGAAGCCGCGGCCGTGGCCGCCATCTACGTGCTGCTGGTGGAAATGTTCGTCACCCGGGACATGACGGCCACCAAGCTGATCGGCGTGATCCGCCGCAGTATGATCATGAACGGCTCCATTTTAATCATCGTGGGCATGGCCCTGGGCCTGACCGACGTGTTCGTCACCCTGAGCGTTCCCGACAAGATTTTTGCCTTTATCTGCAATTACGTGACCAATAAGTACGTGTTTCTTCTTCTGCTCAACTTTTTCCTGATTTTCGTGGGCATGGCCATGGACATCTTTTCCGCCTGCGCCATTATCGTGCCCATCGTGGTGCCCATCGCGGTCAAGTACGGCGTTGATCCGGTCCACCTGGGCATCATTTTTCTGGCCAACCTGGAACTGGGTTTTATCACCCCGCCCATCGGCATGAGCCTGTTCATATCGTCCATCAAGTTCAACAAGTCTTTTCCGACTATTTTACGGTCAGTGCTTCCGTTTTTTATTCTGCTGGTGATCGGCCTGATTCTGATAACCTATGTGCCGGAACTGTCGCTCTACCTGCTCCGGTTTACAAGCCAGAAGAATCTGATCGACCCCATGGATCTGTTATAAGACGACGCAATTTATTTAAAGGAGGAGCGGTATGTTCACGGGAGCAGTACGTTTTAAAAATAGCTGGCTGTTGACCGGTTTTGCTTTTCTTCTGATTTTAGCGGGGCCGTGGGCCGTTATTACGGCCGGTGCCGCTGACCATAAGGAGTTTCAGAGCATTCTGGACGAGAGCATGGAAGCGCTGTGGACCGGCAAGGAATTCACGCCGCAGTTGAAGCAGCGCCAGCAGACCATGAAAAGCATGCTGCAGACCGGCGCCGTGACCAAAACCGACCTGGAAACCCTGATGGCGTCTTCGTTCCGTTCCCTTCTGGACCGGGCCGTCACTTCCCGATATGTTTTAAAAACCATGGCCCGGGGGTTTGACTCCCTTTTTTCGCCCCATATGACATGGGAGGAAGGGCGCACAATGATGTGGCGGGTCAGCACATCGGTGGTAAAGAAGGGGGACCAGGTATTGATTAAAATCGGCACCCTGGCCCCTCCGGGAACCCCGTGGCTGAGTGTGCCCGAAACCGTTACCATTCCCGAGATCGAAAAAATGAGCGAGGGCAGGGTGACGGTGAAAATATACGGCGGCGGCGTCATGGGTGAGGATACCGACATTCTGCGAAAGATGGACATCGGTCAGCTCGACGGCTGTGGCTGTACCTCACTGGGCGTGCTGGCGGCCTCCCCGGAAGCGTCGGTCTTCCTGATCCCGGGGCTTTTTAAAAACTACGACGAGGTGGACTATATTTCTGAAAAGTTTCGCAAGCGGTTCGACAAGGCATTTGAGGATAAGGGTTACATTCTTGCCGCGCTCATTGATACCGGCTTTTTCCACATCTTTTCCAAGAACAAAATCGCCAATCTTGCGGACGTGAGAAAGCAGAAGATCATCACCTGGTTCGGCATCGTGGAAACCTCTTTGTACAGCGAGCTGGGCATCAACCCCACGCCGGTGGCCGTGCCCGAGGTGGTGTCGGCCCTGAGCACGGGCCTGGCCGACACCAATCTGGCGCCGGCGGCCTGGATGCTGGGCATGCAGGCGTACCAGTACTCCAGATATTATCTTTCCCCTCCGCTGCTTTATTCGCCGGCGGCCATCGTGGTCAGCACAAAGACCAAGGACCGGATCCAGAAGCAGGTGGGCGTGTCGGAAAAATACGCGATGAACTTTCAGGAGATCATCGTGTCCGAGTTCAACGCCGTTGAGAGTGAGTGGAAACGCCAGATTCGCGCTTACGACGCCAAAAGCCTGAAGGCGTTTGAAACCAAGTGCGGTATGAAGCCCATGGTTTTCCCCGCCGAGGACCAGAAGCTCATCGAGCAGGCGGGCATCAAGGTCCGGGAAAAGCTGGCCGGAAAAGCGTATCCCGGCGACCTGTTGAATGAGATTCTGGCGGCCCTGGCCGAGTACCGGAAGACACACAAATAGCCCGGCCTTTCAACGGCAGGGTTTACTTTAAAAGTGTCATTGCGGAGGTGGAGCAGTCTCTGCTTTTCGCAATGACACTTTTTTTATTCAACAGGGCGGAAGGCAATTATTGGCGGTTCAGCAGGGCCAGAATTTCCAGGTGGCGCGTATAGGGGAAAAAATCAAGGGGCAGGAGGCTGCTGACGGTGTACCCGGCCGCTTCAAGGCGTTCCAGGTCCCTTTTCAGGGTCGCGGCATTACAGGAGAGGTAGGCCAGGCGGTCGGGCCGGCCCCTTGTTGCCAGCCAGTGGGCGGTTTCGGGCTCCAGGCCGGTGCGCGGCGGGTTGACATATACCAGGCGCCGGGCG
Organism: Thermodesulfobacteriota bacterium; assembly: GCA_049320925.1. GTDB lineage: Bacteria > Desulfobacterota > Desulfobacteria > Desulfobacterales > Desulfosudaceae > Desulfosudis. Next base: position 3,964 of record JBMORB010000032.1, read on the forward strand.
TGATCGCTTTCCAGCGCCGCTGTCAGCTGGGGGAGTCGGTGCCTGCACGCGCCCCGCAACACCGTTGCGCCGGGCGCGTTCTGACGGGCGCACGAAACGCTTTCTTCGCTTAATTCCACGCCGACGACATGGGCCGTCGTTTTTCGCCACCGAACCAGCCCGGCCCCGATGCCGCAATACAGATCGATCACCCGGTCCCCGGCGGCCGGCCCCAGAAAAGTTTCGGCCGTGATTAA
>JBMORB010000033.1:0-4192 GCA_049320925.1 Thermodesulfobacteriota bacterium
GAAAGTCATAGTCCAGGTTGAGCCGGGACGGGTGGGGGAAAAAGATCAAAGAAAGATACAGAAAGATTACCCGGGGCTCGGTGAGGAGCCGCTGGCCCATGGTAAAGGTCTGCTTGTCGTACATGGACAGAATCTTGTCCATGGGGGATTTCCCCAGGTAGACAAGCGCGATGGCCAGGCCCAGAAGGGTGACGATGCCGAGCCACCTGACCTGTTTTTTACCCCAGGCCGGGTCCAGGTCCTGAAAAAAGTACCACTCATAAAGCAGGATAAAGAACGGCAGGGTAACGGCGATCTGTTTGGCCAGCAGGGCCAGAACGCCGGACAGGCCGCAGAGCGCGAAAAACAGGGGGACAAGGGGCTTTTGGCTTTTCTGCCGCAGGCGGGCCTTTATATAAAGGTAGAGGGCCAGAAGAAAAAACAGGGCCGACAGGGCGGTCATGCGCTGGACGATATAGGTCACCGACTGGGTATGGACCGGGTTGGCGATCCAGAGCAGGGAGGCCAGGGCCGCGGTCAGCTCTTTTTTGTCATGGTTTGCCAGGCCCAGGGTGAGACGGACCAAAAGGAACATCAGGAATCCGGTCAGCAGGTGAATGGCGATATTGACCGTGTGGTATCCGGCCAGATCATAACCGTGGAAGTAATAGTTCAAGGCAAAGGTGAGGTTGGCAAAGGGCCGGGGAGAACGGCTGCTTGCCACGTCCGCGAGTTTTTCAAAAGAGAGTTCGGAAAGGCGGATGTAAGGATTTTCAAGGATATTGTGGACATCATCGAACACAAAAGGCGCCGTCAGGGAGTTGGCGTAGATCAGAATGACGGTGGCGGCAAGAACCACAAGGATGGCCGCCGGTTGTTTCATCGCCGCGGGTGAACGGTTTTGTCGGTTGTTCATGAAGGCAGCTCCGGGAAAGGCCCATCTGTTATATTGCGCGTTACTTCTGCCGGGCTATATCAGATTCCGGCCTTCTTGACAACCGGCAATCAGGGGCGGGGCCGTGCGCGGAAGGACGCCCCGCCCCTGCGGTCGGCCCGGCGCGGCTGCTGATGATAACAGGACCGGGGAAAACAGGACTTCCCCCTGCGCAAATAAGGCCGAAATAAGTTTGAAGTCCGTCCGGGTCTTCTGTTATAGTGAGTGGCCGTTAAACTTCAGCATCAGCCCGGACATTTCACGCGATATCCGGATCAGAGCAGGCAAATGGGACCCAATCGCCGTTCCAGACATATCGTGCTTGTATTTCCCCGGTTCCGTTACAAATCGGGGGATATCCCCATCGGTCTGGCGACCCTGGCGGCCTATATCCGCGAACAGGTGACAGGCATCTCTGTATCGGTGCTGGACACCACTTTTTCACCTTCCATCGCCTTTGTGGAAAGGTACCTGGACAGACACCGGCCCGATATCGTGGGTATTTTTGTGGACGTGCTGATGGCTGAGGATGCGGCAAGGGTTGCCGCCGCGGCAAAACGGTTCGGTGCCGTCGTGGTGGCCGGAGGGCCCCACGCCACCATGGTCCCTGAGGCGGTCCTGCGGGAACCGGCATTCGACGCTGCCTGTATCGGCGAAGGGGAAGAAACCTTCAGGGAGTATATTGAGGCGTTTTATGAAGGCCGAGGTTTTGAAACGATTCATGGCCTCTGGCTCAGACAGGCGGATGGGGCCCTTCACAGGACACAGGACCGGGACTTTATCAAGGACATCGACGTCCTTCCCCGGCCCGCTTTTGATCTGTTTGACATGGAGCGTTACATCCGCATCTTCATTCAGATGGACTCTTATGATCCGGCCCTGCGCGGGGTTTCGCTGACCGTCTCAAGGGGGTGCCCTTTCAATTGTACGTTCTGCCAGCCCACGGTTCACAAAACACTGGGGAAAAGGGTGCGGGTCCGTTCCCCCCGCTCGGTGGTCGATGATCTTCGATATCTGAAGAGTGCCTACCGCATTGAATGCTTTTATCTTTCCGACGATCTGCTCACGGTGCTGCCGGACTGGATGAGGGAGTTCTGCGGTCTTTTGAAGAGCGAGGGTGTTCATTTGCCATGGGGATGCAACACCCGGGTCGATACCATTGACCATGACATGATGGTCCTGATGAAAAGCGCCGGCATGGTGAAGCTCAAAGTGGGCATCGAATCGATCACCGACCGTATTCGAAACGGTCTTTACAATAAACAGGTCAGCCGGCGGCAGATCGTCGATACCCTTGCCACGGCCGAAAAACTGGGGGTCCAGGTGACCGGTTTTATCATGGTGGGCGCGCCCACCGAAACCGCCGATGAAGTCTGGGATACCATCCGGTTTGCCGCCAGGTCCAGCCTCGATGAGATGGTGCTGTCCGTGACCACCCCGTTTCCGGGATCGGCGCTTCATGACTACGTGGCCGGCAAAGGATGGCGTCTGCCCGACCGCTTCCGGCGTTACAACTATTATCAGGTGCGGCGGCCCCGGATGAGCGACAGCGAGATCAGCACCGCCCGGCTGTTTGTGTACAAAAAAGCGGCCAACGCTTATTTTTATCTGCATCCGTCCCGGCTGGCCACCACCATCCGTTCCGTGATCGGCGGGGCATGGCTGCGCAAGCTGTTGATCAAGTTGAAAAGGGTGTAAAGGCCCGGCGATGAACCCTGCTACCCCGGTGCGGCAATGGTGGAAAACGGCCCTGGCTTCCGGGGCACTGGCCCTTCTGGTCCTGGCGGTCTATCACGATATCGGCAGTCATGAATTTATCGAATTCGATGACGCCTTCTTCGTGGAAGCCCCCCATGTCCGGGAAGGACTGACCCTGGACGGCGTGAAGAAGTCCTTTACCACTCAGCGGGGCATGTGGTTCCCCCTCACATGGCTTTCCCACATGGCCGACGCCCATTTCTACGGCGACGCGCCCGCCGGTCATCATTATACCAACCTTCTGCTGCACGCGGCCAACGCGATCCTGCTGTTTCTGGCGCTGTGCCGCCTCACCGGGGCCATGGGGCCGAGCCTGGCGGCGGCGGCCCTGTTTGCCGTTCACCCCCTGAACACGGAGACCGTCGCCTATATTTCGTGCAGAAAGGACCTGCTTTCCACCTTTTTCTGGATACTTGCCATGGGCGCCTACGCCGGATATGCCCGGGCGCCGTCGGCCGGGCGTTACCTGACGGTGGCGGGCCTGATGGTCCTGGGCATGATGGCCAAGCCCATGCTGATCTCACTGCCCGTCATTCTGCTGCTGCTGGATTACTGGCCCCTGCGGCGGTTTTCGCGAACAGCCGCGGCGTTCCTTGTAAAGGAAAAAGTCCCTTTGTTGCTGGTCAGCCTGGTCTTTCTGGGGATCACGGTGTCCGTCCAGCGGCAGACCGGCGCCATCTCCTCCCTGGCGGAACTGTCCCTTTCGCTGCGGCTCGAAAATGCGCTGGTCTCCTACGCGTTGTATATCGGCAGGATGTTCCGGCCGGTTTCCCTGGCGGTTTTTTATCCCTTCCCCAGGGCAATCTCCTTCTGGCAGTGGTCCGGATCAGCGGTTCTGCTGGTCCTGATCACGGTAATCGCCTGGCGGGCCCGGGGCAGGACGCCATGGGTTTTCACGGGATGGCTCTGGTTTCTCGTTTCCCTTGTGCCGGTCATCGGCCTGGTAAAGGTGGGCCAGCATGCCATGGCTGACCGGTACGCCTACATACCCATGATCGGCCTGTTGGTCGCCCTTGTCTGGAGCCTGTCCGGGCACGCGGAAACCCGCCGGACCGGGCGGGTGCTATGGGGCGCGCTGGCGGTGCTCGCGGTGGCGGTCCTGGGCATGGCATCGTACCGGCAGGCCGGGTTCTGGAAAAACAGCATCACTCTGTTCGAACACGCCCTCAGGGTAACCGGCGACAGTGACCTGGTCCACAACAACCTGGGCAAGGCTTACTTTGAAAGGGGCGACGCCGATGCCGCTCGCGCGCACATCATCGAGGCATTGCGGATCAACCCCTATCTTCCCCAGGCCAATTACAACATGGGCATGCTGTTTTTGAAAAAGGGAGACGCGGACCGGGCACTCCCCTGGTTTTCCAGGGCCGTTGAGGTGGACCCCGGTTTTCCCGACGCACGGTATTCCCTGGCCAATGTTTTCTTCAACAAGGGGGATTTCGAAAACGCCCTGAACCACTACACCCGAATTTTAAAAGATCCGGAAGAGAGCCCGGCGGATCTGCTGGCCGAAACCCACAA
>JBMORB010000034.1:0-4168 GCA_049320925.1 Thermodesulfobacteriota bacterium
CGGCAAGACCGCCGGCCGCCGCTCCCCAGATGATTTCCGGAATATTCATCAGGACCCCTCGCAAGAAAAGGTAAAGCATGCAAAAAGACTACGTGCTTAGTGTAGTTTCCATCCATAAATGGCCTTTTTCCGCAATCTCTGCGTCAAACTGCGGGCTTCCTTGTGCGGCGTACAATAAGTACGCCTCCGCGCCAGCCCTTGTTTTCCTTGATCTTGCGAAAAAATTCTCATTTCTGGATTGGAAACACCCCGTGGCGTCATCCATGCCACATGGATGGATACTAGTGTAATGTAATGGAACCGTGCGCTGATTTCAACGGAATATCGATGTACCTATGTCTGTCCGGGCAGAGACAGTGCCTTGCAAAAATTAAAATCGCTATCGACGGTAAGGGGGGCAGCGGGATAATGTTCCGCTCAGTTGCAGAACACCGAGATAACGTCATTTCTGGCGTTGACGTGCTGAAGGGTGACCTGGATGGTGTCTTTCGGCTTCAGGGCCGTGGAGGGCGGCATGGGCAGGCGGCACTCCAGCAGAAAGTCGGGCATCAGGATCGAATATTCGTTTCTAAACCGGTCCAGCACAATGGCTTCCACGCGATGCCCTGTTTTTGTCCCCAGGTGCCTCAACACCCAGTAGCGGTGCCGGGCCTGCTGAATTTTGCCCACATAAGCAAGGGGCTGCTCCAGGACCTGCATCAGGTGGCGCACCTGGTCCTCGGTATAGGGTGTCTCCAGGCCCAGGGCCGCCCGGATCTGGCGCTGGGTGATCAGGTCCAGGTATTTGCGGATGGGGGACGTGGCTGTGGTGTAAAGGTCCACACCCAGGCCGCAGTGCCGTTCCGGTTTGGTGTCCAGCACCACCCGTGCCACCATTTTTCGCTGGACCCAGTTCTGAAACAGGGTTTCACCGGTGGTCCCTTTTTTGAAAAGCCGGGTCTTGGGCTCGGGCTGGGACCGGAAAACCGCGGGCAGACCCTTTGTGTTTAAAAACCGGGCCACAACCGTGTTGGCCAGGATCATCATCTCTTCAACCATGATACGGGAGGGGCTTTCCCGGTCGCCTTTGGCAAGGGTCACGTTTTTGCGCTCGTCAAGCTGGACCTGGATCTCGGGGATATCGATCAGCAGCGCCCCGTCCCGAATCCGCCGCTCCCGCAGAAGGGTCGCGATTCGTTGAAGCCTGGCAAAACGTTCCTCGCTTTCCAGGGCGCCGTTGACCTGGCTGTAGGTGAAGTGGCGCTCCACGCGGATCAACGAGGTGACAACATCAAAACCGGTCACCTCTGCCGCCGGTGACAGGGTGATCAGCATGGAAATTGACGGCCGGCGCTCCCCCGCCACCAGACTGCACAGGCCTTCGGAAATGTCCGGCGGCAGCATGGGAATTTTCCGGTCCGCCATGTAAATGGAGCTGCCGCGCTTCAGGGCTTCGGCATCCAGCGGATCATCCTTTTTAATGTGGTGGCCCACGTCGCTGATGTGAATCCCCAGGCGGCAGGCCCCGTTTTCCAGGGGCTCCAGGCTCAGGGCGTCATCGAAATCCAGGGTTTCGCTGCCGTCGATGGTAAACACGGAAAGTCCGGTCAGGTCGATCCGGTCTTTGTCAGGAGAAGGTGCCTCGGCTAGGACCTTGGCCCGCTGGGTTGCCCGCGTCACTTCCTCCGGCCACGATACCGGCACCCGGCACCGGAGCAGGTCGATATTTTCATGTTCGTCCCATACGCCAAGCCGTACCATAAGGGAGAAGAGCGTATCCGGCGAAACATTGCCCGCCGCGGCCAGGATGTCCCGGGCCAGAGCGCTTTCGCCGGCCTCCTTTTCAAGCACGTAGTAATCAGCCAGAATATCGACCACCTCCCGGAAGCTTTCTCCCGGCGGGGCCGGATCCCCGGCGCAGGCTTTTTTGAGCCATGCCGCGCCGTCATGGACCATCTTCTGGCGCCGGGCCTCCTTTTCCCTTCGTACCAGAATGGCATGGATCTCATCTTCCGAGTGAGGGTAAAACCGGTTGTGGTCAAACTTGAAGTAAAGACGGTCATCAAAAATCGCCCGGACCACCGCCGCCTCATGGTCCGGCGTGACCGGGCCGGAAAAGCAGAGTCCGGTCATGATGGAAAGATCGACCCACTGCTGTTCGTCTTTGAGCAGCTCCCATGCCTCTTTAATATTGATACGGCCGGCCATTTCTTCGCGAGTGCGGGCCGTGGCCTTGAGCCGGTCCACCAGGGCCTGCCTGCCGGCGGCCGGGTTGAGTTTCCCTCCCGCGTAAGATGCCCGGCGCAGGGGAAGCTTGACCTCGCGGCCGTTTTCCGTGAGCAGGCGAAGATGGGTGGTGGTCCCGGCCATGACCGATTCCGTGACCACGGCGCAGATCATTTTCTGGCTGTCGATATAGTCGATGATGGTGCCTTTTTCCATGACCGTGCACGTTAACAGCGCACCGGTACAAAGTCAATGGTGTCGATGCCTTGAAACAGCCGCCGGCGGCTGTTTTTCGATGTCCGGCAGCCGGGTACAAGGCCGTCCGGCAGGGCGTTATTTTCCTTGACAGACCGGGGCTGTTTGGCTATAGAACTCGTTTAAACTAAATTTTAAGGGAGTTATGAGGCTTTCATGGCCGGGATTGAAAAACGGATCGCTGAAAAGAAAAAAGAGATTCTTGCCGCCTGGTTTGATCGGATGACCGAAATTTACCAGGCCCAGACCCGGTCCTTTTTGAACAACAGGGGAGACCGGTTTGCCAATCCCGTGGCCGGCATCGCCTCGGAAAGTCTGGAAAAAACCCTGGACGGCCTTCTGGAGGGCGCCGGCGCCGAAACCCTTTCCCGTTACATGGATCCGCTGATCCGGGTCCGGGCCGTTCAGTCCTTTTCCCCTTCATCCAGCATTGCGTTTGTCTTTTCGCTGAAAACCATTATCCGTGACGTGCTGGGCTCCGGGCATGCCGAAGAGACGGCCGAACTGGCCTTGATGGACAGGAGAATCGACGGGCTGGCCCTGATCTGTTTCGACAAGTTCATGGAGTGCCGGGAGAAAATTTACGAACTCAAGGCATGTGAAGTGCGCAACAGGACATTCCGGGCTTTTGAGCGGGCCGGCCTGATCGTGGATCCCGAAAAAGCGGAACCCCTGGCCTGAACGCTTTGGAAAGATATTAATACCATCACAGAGAGGTAGGGTAGATGAATGTAAGTTATCTATTTGGATTTGTGGCGGTTGTCGTCCTGATTCTCCTGGCGTGGATCGGTGTCGGCGCGTGGGGGCTGACCGGATTGTTCGGCATCGCGGTCCCCTATGTGGCGCTCCTGATCTTCATCGTGGGATTTGCCAGAAAGGTGGCGGACTGGAGCAACTCCTATGTGCCCTTCCGCATTCCCACCACCTGCGGCCAGGGAAAATCCATGCCCTGGATTCAGCAGAACAGGATCGACAACCCGAACACCACCGGCGGGGTGATCATCCGCATGCTGCTTGAAATCCTGCTGTTCCGCTCCCTTTTCCGGAACACCAAGGCCAAGTTCAAGGACAACCACCGGCTCTCCTACCGGTGGGAGATTCTCCTGTGGGCGGCGGCCCTGGCCTTTCATTACGCCTTTGCCGTGACCCTGGTCCGGCACATGCGCTTTTTCTTCGAGCCCGTGCCCAGAGTGATCCAGCTGCTGGAGAGCGCGGACGCCTTTTTCCGCGTGGAGTTTTTTTCACCCTACTTTGCCATCGGCCTTCCCGGGGTTTATGTGTCCGGCCTGGTGCTGCTGGGCGCCCTGCTTTTCCTGCTGGGCCGCCGGATCTTTTTGCCCCAGATCCGTTACGTCTCCCTGGCCGCCGACTTTTTCCCTTTGTTTCTGATCATCGGCATCGCCGCCACCGGCATTCTGATGCGGTATTTTGCCAAGGTGGACATCGCCGCCATCAAGGTCTTTGTCATGGGGCTGGTCACGCTTCACCCGGTAACGCCGGAAGGGGTGGGCGCCCTGTTCTATGTTCACCTGTTTCTGGTCAGCGTGCTGGCGGCCTATTTTCCCTACAGCAAGCTGATGCACGCGGGCGGCGTTTTCCTGTCTCCCACGCGGAACATGGCCAACAACAACCGCGCGGTCCGGCATGTCAACCCCTGGAACTATTCGGTTCACACTCACACCTATGAAGAATATGAGGACGAGTTCAG
>JBMORB010000035.1:0-4138 GCA_049320925.1 Thermodesulfobacteriota bacterium
GGGCCGTTGCCGTGCCCGATGTCTCCACATTGGTCACATGGCGCGCGCCGCCTTTCAGCGCGTAAAGCCCGAAACCGCCGGTGTAGGCAAAGCAGTTGAGCACATCGGCGTCTTTTGCGCAGGATTCAAGAGCGCGGCGGTTTTCCCGCTGGTCCAGGTAGAACCCGGTTTTGTGGCCGTTGACAACATCCACCAGAAAGCCCAGTTCTGATTCGCGGATCTCCACCAGCTCCGGCGGGTGTTCTCCCCAGAGCACGCCCTTCTGAGGGCGCAGCCCTTCCTTGTCGCGCACCGACGCATCGGATCGTTCAAAGATGCCCCGGCAGGCCACCAGCCGGCTCAGCTGCTCAACAATGGTTTTTTTCCATCGTTCGGCGCCGGCGGAAAGAAACTGGATTACCAGAAAGTCGCCATACCGGTCCACGATCAGACCGGGCAGGCCGTCGGACTCGGCATTAACCAACCGCAACGCCGTGGTGGGCCATGATTTCATCAGCGCTGTTCTTTTATCAACGGCCCGGGTCAGGCGTGCGAGAAAGAATGCCTCGTCCACCGGCTGGTCCGGGTCAAAGGTCCATACCCGCACGGCGATCTGGGACCGGGGAGATACCGCGCCCCTGGCCAGCAACCGCCGGTCATGGGAAAGCACCTCCACGGTCTGGCCCATCTCCAGGGATGCGGGTATGTCGGCCACTGCCCCGGAAAATATCCAGGGGTGAAGACGCTTCAGGGAGGACTCCCTTTCTTTTTTAAGAACAATGGCGGTCATGTAACGGTTTCTTTCAGTGCCCGGCTGTAAGACTTTCGCAACGGTTTGCCAGTGCCCGGCAGATTAAGCAAACGAGCCTTTCCACACGCCCGTAAAAAAACGGGCCGCGTTTTTCCCCAGCGTGCGGGTGTTATATCCCCCTTCCTGAACAAAAAGCGTTGGATGGGGAAGGGCGCCGATCAGACTGCCGATCTGTTCATAGTGGGTCGCATCAAGGGACCATGTGCCGGTGGGGTCGCCTTTGGCCGTGTCAAAGCCCAGGGCCACCACCAGAAAATGGGGGGCAAAGGCCCGTATGCGTCCCAGTGCCCGCTTGAGGGTTTGCAGGTAATCATCGGCGGGGCTGTTTTCCGGCAGGGGGAAATTGATGTTAAATCCCTTTCCCGCGTCCTCCCCGGTCTCTTCGGCAAAGCCGCTGAAAAAGGGGTAAGTGAAACGGGGGTGGCCGTGAATCGACAGCGTCAGCACGTCGGCGCGCCGGTAAAAAATTTCCTGTTGCCCGTTGCCGTGGTGATAGTCGATGTCCAGAATCGCGACCTTGCCGTGCCGGCTTAAATAGTGGGCCGCGATGGCCGCTGAGTTGAAATAGCAGAATCCGCCGAATACCTTTTTCTCGGCGTGGTGGCCGGGGGGCCGCACCAGCGCATAGGCCAGGTACCGGCCCTCAAGAAGATCGGCGGCGCAGGTCAATGCGCAGTCCACGGCATGGCGGGCCGCGGCATAGGCGCTTTGGTTGAGCGGGGTGAAGGTGTCGATGCAGTAGTAGCCGGCCCGCATGGGAAGCGATTTCGGGGGACGGCTGTTGTTGCGGATGGGGAAAACATAAGGATATATGGATTCGTTTTCCGGCACCGATACACAGGCGGCGTGAAGATACTTTACAAAGGCCCGGTCATGAACGGCGGTAATGTGGCCATCGGAAAAATGGCGGCGGGGAAGCACGGAAAAAAGGTCGAACCGGTCCAGGTACCGAAGAATGCTTTTGACACGCACCGGTGATTCCACATATCCCCGCTCCCTTACATGGTGAATCTGATGGTTGTCGTTGTAGGCAAGTCCGATGCGCTGGTCTTCGGGAACTCTTTTTTTCACCGGCTCCGGGGTTATCTTTGAAGCATACCGGAAGGGCCGGAGCCGCACCGGGTCATCCGTGATGGAGTCGACCACCATGCGGACATATTTCCTGTCGCACACCCCGGGGTACTTGCGTTCCAGAATGGCCCGGACAATGGCCCGCATCTCCTCCTTTGCAAAGGTGGTGTTCCGGCCCAGGGTGTCGGCCACCAGAAAGGGCGGGTTGTCGCCGCCCTCTTTAACGGGTGTCTCGTAACGTGTGTGGATGAGGGGCCGGGCCCCCCACGCCTCGTAAAACTTCAGCCGGCGCACGTTCTGTCTGAGGACTTCTGGGTCGCGGCACAAGGCCGGGTCGTCGGGCAGGCATTCAAAAAAAAGCCCCCGGCACCCGAGCCGGGCCGCCTCTTCCCGGATCCGTTCGTACAGGGTGCCGCCCAATCCTCGTCCGGCCTGTTGTTTGACGGTAGACATGTAGTCCAGAAAACAGAACCCCAGGTCAGGGGCGTGCAGCAGCAGGGCAAATCCCCGAACGGCGCGCTTGACATCCGCCACGAACAAAATGGAGCGGAAGCGGTATTTTAAGGGATTTTTCAGCTTCTCCGGAAGGCTTTCCACATCGTCGGCATGGAGCAGGGGAAACCGGTCCTTTAGAATCTGCTGCACCGCTGCGATGGCCACCTTGTTGGCCGGGGCCGCGTCGTCGAATATGCGTCGTATTCTGAACATGGCCTTTCGGCCCCTCCAATGCGAGTTGAACCGCGGGCGCTATTGAAAATCCGCGATGGTCAGAATCGCGTGCATGGGCACGCCAAGGGCCTCGATGTTCCGGCGGCCGTTTTCTTCGCACCGGTCCAGCAGGGCGATGACGGCCATCACCTGCAGGCCATGCTTCCGGGCGATGGTGATGGCCTTGATGGTGGAGCCGCCGGTGGTGACCACGTCTTCGGTGATAATCACCCGCGCGCCTTCTGCGATATTGCCCTCGATCTGAAGGCCGGCGCCGTGGTCCTTGGGCTCCTTTCGGATGGCGAATGCCTCGACAAAACGGCCGTGGGTGTGAAAGGTATAGGCCGTGGCGTAAGAGATGGGGTCGGCCCCCATGGTCAGGCCCCCGACCCCGTCCGGGGAAAGGCCCAGCTCAACAATTTTGTTGTACATCAGCTGTCCGGTCAGGTACTGACCCTCGGACGAGCAGATAACCTTTTTCAGGTTGAAGTAGAAGCAGCTTTTTTTACCAGAGGCCAGCGTGATTTCCGGAGTTTGGGTGCGCCGGTAGGCCCGCTGCCGGATCAGTTCAATGAGTCGCTTTCTTTCATCCATGGGGCGTGGCTCCATAATTAGGGAATATGGTTTTTTCGCCTGCTCATACCATGAAAGGCGGCCTTTTCGCAATATTCAACAGGTTCCGGTCCTTCATAATGCAGGTGGTCGGGACGGGCGTACCGTTTGCCGGACACATAATCCACAAGCGTCACCGGGCGGTTTCTCATTATCCGGTTGGCATAAAAGGTATTGACATATAAAAGGATTCTGTTATAGATGGTGCCGAAAAAATCGTTTCCGACTGCGTTTTAACAGAGAAACCGCGCCGTGCATTCAAACATGTGTTTTGCATCGGATGCCATGGGGACCCGAGGTCATGCGAACGGGTGATACTGGAACGCCATGAAGTCTGAATTGAAAAAGCATTTTGTGACCGGGCTGTTGATCCTTGTTCCCATACTGGTCTCCTGGATTGTCCTGCTGCGCCTTATTCAGTGGCTGTACGGCGTTCTGGATTTCAACATCATTCCCGAAGGACTGTCCGCACGGAAGCTGGTCTTTCTGCCGGATGTGGCGGTCTGGATCCTGGACTTTCTGCTTTCCACGGCCGATTTTCTGCTGGCCCTGCTCACGGTGATCGTGGTGATCCTTTTCACGGGCATGGTAGGCCGGGCCTGGATCATGGGCAAGCTGATCCATATCAGCGAAACCATACTTAACAGCCTGCCGCTGGTTGGCACGGTGTTTCGCGCCAGTAAGCAGCTCATGGAAACGGTCTTCCGGGATGGAACCACCTCTTTTCAGCGGGTGGTCATGGTGGAGTTCCCGTCCCAGGGGTTATGGTCCATCGGATTCGTGACCGGTCAATCGATGCCTATTTTTAATACCCTGTTCGGAAAATCCATGATCAACGTGTTTGTGCCGACCACGCCGAATCCCACCACCGGCTTTTTGATGGTGCTCCCCGTGGAAAAAGTGATGGATATCGGCATGAGCATCGAGGATGCTTTTAAAATGATCATGTCTATCGGC
>JBMORB010000036.1:0-4109 GCA_049320925.1 Thermodesulfobacteriota bacterium
GTTTCTGTTCAAGGACGAGGTGCGGGCACTGGGCAAGACCCTTGGCCTGGACGAGGACATGATTCACCGCCAGCCGTTTCCCGGACCGGGGCTTGCCATCCGGATCATCGGCAAGGTGGACCGGGCCGGGCTGGAACTGTTGCGCAACATCGACGCCATTCTGCTCGATGAGATCCGCAAGTCCGGCTATTACCGGAAACTGTGGCAGTCGTTTGCCGTGCTGCTGCCGCTAAAAAGCGTGGGCATCATGGGGGACAAGCGCACCTATGAAAACATTGCCGCCATCCGGGCCGTCACCAGCCTGGACGCCATGACCGCGGACTGGGCCCGTCTGCCCCATGAACTGCTGGCCCGCATATCCAACCGGATCATCAACGAGGTGAAGGGCGTCAACCGGGTGGTTTACGATATCAGTTCCAAGCCGCCCAGCACCATTGAATGGGAGTAATATCATATGGCACATCCTTTTCCAGAAGATGAAGACAATGATTTTGAAATGTCGTTCGGCAAAAAGGACGGCGACGCCGATTATGCCAAGGACCTTTTAGAACAGCGCCTCGACAGCATGTCCTGGAAGGTCACCCTGATGGCCATCGTCATCCCGTGCCTCATCGGCATCATCGTGGTGATCGGCTACTTCAGCATCCGGCAGCAGGTGACCACGTTTCAGGACACCGGGTCGGCCACGGTCAAGGAGATTTCCGGCACCATGGAGGCCCAGGTGACGGCCCTGAAAAAAGAGTACGGACTTCTGGCCCAGCGGGTGGAAAAAACCCTGCCCACGGTGGAGAAGAACGCCGCGGCCATTGACAGGGCCGTCAAAAACTTAAGTGCCACCACGGCCACCGCCAACAAGCTGACGCAGGCCACCGATGCCATGCAGAAGGACCTGGCCGCCCTGACCGCCGAAACCAGGCGTCTGGCCGGCGAACTTTCCACCCTGACCGGTCAACTGAAGACCGCCCAGGAAACGGTGGCCGGATTCAAGGCGGGCCTGACCAAACTTGAAACGGAAAAAGCGGGCAGAAACGAGCTTGAGCGGGTGCTGTCTAATAATGAACAGACCTATACCCAGAAGCTGGAAGCGGCCGTGGCAAAGCTGGAACAGCGCATCCGTGACCTTGAAAAACGCGTTTCCCAGTTGAGCCAGGCGGGTTCCGCGGCCAAACCCCCGGCCGCCGCGGCCCCCGCCGCAACGACACCGGGTGTCGCCACCCCGCCGGGCATCAAGGAAGAACCCCTGCAGAACTAATCCTCAAGCGGCCGGCGATGCCATCAGGGCCTCGATGCGGGGAATATCCTCCGGAATATCCACTTCCGGAGAATCGTGGCGGGTGATCACCACCTTGATGCGGTGGCCGTGCTCCAGTGCCCGGAGCTGTTCCAGTTTTTCAATATCCTCCAGAACACCGTTGGGCAACTGCGTGAAGATATCTAAAAAGCGGCGGGTGTAGGCATAGATGCCCAGGTGCTTGAAGGTGTCGAACCGCGTGCCCTTATCCCTGGCAAAGGGAATGGGGGACCGGGAAAAGTACAGGGCAAAGCCATTGGCGTCAAACACCATTTTCACGTCCTTGGGATTGGTAATCTCCCGCTTGTCCACAATGGCAAAGGCGGCGGTGGTCATGCCCAGGTCCGGGTCCGACAGTAGGGGGGCCACGGTCTCGTCAATGGTCTGGGGCGCGATCAGGGGCTGGTCTCCCTGAATGTTGACCACGATATCTTCCGGGGCCAGGCCCAGTTGCGCTGCCGCCTCGGCGGCCCTGTCCGTGCCGCTTCTGCAGGATTCCGACGTCATCAGGGGGTTTCCGCCGAACCGGGCCACCGCCTCCGCGATGCGCCGGTCGTCGGTGGCCACGGCAATGTCCGTGACGCACAGCGCCTGTTTGGTCTGTTCATAGACCCGCTGGATCATGGGAACGCCCGCGATGGACGCCAGGGGTTTGCCTGCAAAACGGGTGGACCCGTACCGGGAGGGGATGATGGCCGCGACTCTCATGTTGTCAGTGCTTTCTTGTTTTTAGCCGAATATGGTATAAGGGTTCCACGCGGGTGGCCCGAATGCCGGCAGCCTTTTCCCGGCCGGCAAGGCCTGCGTGTCTTCCGATTTTTAAAAACCGAAAGGCGCACCGTCATGGATTTGAACGCATTAAAACAGATATTGGCCGACGTTGCAAGCGGCAGGCTCGCCGTAGACAAGGCGGCAGAAGACCTTTCCCGCATGTCTTACGAGAACATCGGTTATGCCCACGTGGATCACCACCGGAGCCTGCGCAAGGGGTTCCCCGAGGTGATTTTCGGCGCCGGCAAAACGCCGGAACAGGTGTGCGGCATCATGGAACGCATGTGCGGCCAGGAGAACGTGGTGCTGGTGACCCGTGTGACCCCGGACACGGCGGCCCGCGTGACCGGGGCCTTTCCCGGGGCCGTATACCATGCCGACGCGAAAATGGTGGTGTGGAAAAAACAGGAACCGGCGAACATGGGCCGGGGCACCATTGCGGTGATGTGCGCCGGCACCTCGGACATTCCGGTGGCCCGGGAGGCCTTTCTCACGGCCCAGGCCATGGGAAACACCGTGGAATCCGTATTTGACGTGGGCGTGGCCGGCATTCACCGGCTTTTCGGATACCGTGACCTGATCGAACGGGCCACGGTGATCGTGGTGGCGGCGGGCATGGAGGGCGCCCTGCCGTCGGTGGTGGCCGGCATGACGGGCCGGCCCGTGATCGCCGTTCCCACCAGCATCGGATACGGCGCCAGCCTGGGCGGCTTTACCGCCCTGCTGGGCATGCTCAACAGCTGCAGTTCCAACGTGGCCGTGGTCAACATCGACAACGGGTTTGGCGCCGGGTACATGGCCGCCTGCATCAACAGAAAGTAAGATCATGACGATGCTCCATTTCAGGGGTGCCTTCCGGCTGCTCTATCCGGTGCGGGTACTGGTCGTGGGCCTTGCCGCGGCCCAGGCCGTGGCCACGGCCGTTGTCTGGCGCTCCAACCACGCCCTTTTTGAAAAGCTGTCGGCCCTGGCCCGCGCCGGATACACCCATCTGCCCGGCATGAACATTGACCCATCCCTGACAAGCTTTGAGGCGGCCTTTTCCGGGGGTGTGTTTTTTACGGCCAGTCTGGGGGCCGGCATCGTGCTGCTTTCCCTGGGCGCCGTGGTCCTGGTGCAGTCATTCCGGACGAAGGGAGTAAGGATCGCCCTGATCCTTCTGCTGATCGCGCTGTGGGCGGCGGCGGTCGTGTGGGCCAATGCCGGCGGGATCCGCCTGGATGTGTCCGCCTTTCTTCTGATCCTGCCGCCGGTAACCCTGGCCGCGGCCCTGGCATGGTCGCCGTATCGGCATGACCGGCGGCGGCTTCCCTGGCGAAAAACCTGGCACCTTATCTTTATCCTCGTGCTCCTGGCCATCTGGGCGCCGCGCATCGATTCGAACCTGTTTGTGAACATCAAGGACAACCTGATGCTCACCACGGACCCCGGCATCGGCATGGTTCATCTTTATTACAAGTACACCCTCTATCCGGCCGAGGTGTTCAAGCCCCTTGCCGGAAAGCAGGTCAAGACCTTTGCTCTGGGTGACATGGATCCGGCCACGGCCGCCGGGCTTGAAAAGATTCTGAACCACTATAACTATTATGCCGTGCAAGACCCCGGCCTGGCCGACCTGGTGATACGCGGGCCGGTGCGGGCGGTTGAACTGTCCCGCAACGGGAAACCGGTGATGACGGTGCCGGCGGCTGACTTTCATCAGAAATCCCAAGAGGTCCTGGGCGCTTTTTCCAAAAGAACCGATAATGCGCGGGCCTTTCGAAGCCTGACCCTGTGGACCCTTGTATGGGTGGCGCCCCTGGTGATCTACCTTTTCGTTTTTGCCGTGTTCTGCCTGGTGCCGGGGCTGCTGCTGGACCTGCGCGTCTCATCCGTGGCGGTCCCTCTGCTGTGCTGCCTGTTTTTTGCCTTTGTGGTGCTGGACTGGCTGGACACACCGGCCGTGGAAGTGGAGGACCGGCGGGCCGTTGCGCAGATGCTTCAATCCGGCACACGCAGGGAAAAAATCGCCGCGCTCCGTTATGTGTACGACAACAGGCTTGAGATA
>JBMORB010000037.1:0-4097 GCA_049320925.1 Thermodesulfobacteriota bacterium
GCTTTCCTTTGTGCGAATCTACAGCGGCAAGCTGACCACCGGCGAGGAGGTGTACAACCCCCTTCGCAAACAGAAGGAAAAGATCGCCCGCATTCTGAAAATGCACGCCAACAAGCGGGAGCGCATCGAAGAGGCCGGGCCCGGCGCCATTGTGGGCGTGGTGGGGCTCAAGGACGCTTCCACCGGCGAAACGCTGTGCCGGGCCAGTGCGCCCGTGGCCCTGGAAAAAATGGAGTTCGAGGAGCCGGTGATTTCCGTGGCGGTTGAACCCAAGACCCACGCCGACCAGGAAAAGCTGGAGGAGGTGCTGGCCAAGTTCGTGGCCGAGGACCCCACGCTCCGCGTGAAAGTCGACGAAGACACCGGCCAGACCATTCTTTCGGGCATGGGCGAGCTTCACCTGGAAATCATTGTCAGCCGGATGATGCGGGAGTTCAACACCCGGGTCAACGTGGGCCGGCCCCAGGTGGTGTACCGCGAAACCATGGCCCGGGAAAGCGCCGCCTCCATGGTGTTCGACCGGGAAATCGCCGGCCAGCGCCACTTTGCCGAGGTCTCCCTGGTGTTGCGGCCCCTTAAGCGGGGTTCGGGCAACGTCTTTAAAAACAGCCTGGCCCCGGACGCCCTTCCACCCCAGTTTCTGCCCGACATTGAAAAGGGAATTATGGAATCCTTTGAAAGCGGATCGTTCATGGGGTACCCGGTGATCGACGTGGAGGCCGAGCTGAAGGGCGGGTCATTCAAGGAAGGGGTAAGCACCAGCCTGGCGTTTAACGTGTGCGCGTCCATGGCCTGCAAGGACGCTTTTTCAAAGGGGTCGCCTTTTCTTCTGGAGCCCATCATGAAGGTGGATGTGTTTGTGCCCGACGCCTATATCGGCGACGTTATCGGCGACCTCAACGCCCGGGGCGGAAAGATCGAGGCCATGGCGGTCAAGGCCGGGATGCAGGAACTCAAGGCCACGGCCCCCCTGTCCCGCATGTTCGGCTACTCCACGGCCCTGCGGTCGGCCACCCAGGGCAAGGGAACCTTTTCCATGCTGTTCTCCCATTTCGACAGCCCCGGCAAGTAGCGGGTGAATATCAATTTAATCGAAAAACAGAATACCCCGTAATCACGAGGAGCAAAGCCCATTTCGTCATTGCGAGGCGCGAAGCGACGAAGCAATCTCATGGCATACGTACGGTATCGGGTCGAGATTGCTTCGCCTTCGGCTCGCAATGACGCCCGGAAGAAATCGGTTTTAACATTAGAGCGACAATAAGACATTTAGCGGAAGCGGGGTGCCCATGACCTTGAGCCCAAACGCCAGGATATTTAATTTTTTTCTCAAACGCCTTCTCAAGCCCATACAGGCGGTCCTGCCCGTTAATCCCGGCACCATGCTTGCCATAAGAAAAGTGGTGAATGCCGGCCGCCGGCTGATCAACAGGGCGCCTTCCTTTGTGTCCATCCGGCAGGTAAATGCCGGCGGCGTGCCCGGCGAGTGGGTCGCGGCCGGACCGTCCATGAACCCGGTCAAGGTCATTTTCTATCTGCATGGCGGCGGTTATTTTTTTTGTAACCCGAAAACCCACCGCGCCATTGTCTGGCGTCTTTCACGGGAGACACAAACAAGGGTGCTGAGCCTTGATTACCGCATGGTGCCGGAACACACGCTGGACGACTGCCGTAAAGACGCGGTGAACGCCTATCTCTGGCTGCTCGACCAGGGCTACGCCCCCGGCGACATCGTGATCGGCGGCGACTCAGCCGGCGGCGGCCTGACCCTGCGGACCCTGATGGCGCTTAAAAAAACGGCGGTCCCGCTGCCACGGGCCGCCTTCTGCCTGTCTCCTTTCGCGGACCTGAGCCGGACCAGCCCCACCCTTGTCACCAACGCGAAAAAGAGCCACCTGTTTCATCCCGTCATTTTGAAAAAAGTGGAAGCCTGGCTGTCCGCCGGCCGGGACCCTTACGATCCCGACATTTCCCCGGCCTTTGGCGATTACACGGGCCTGCCCCCGCTGTTCATTCAGGTGGCGGATACCGAACTGCTTCTGCACGACTCCCTGCTGACGGCAAGAAATGCCCTGAAGGCGGGCGTGCCGGTTGAACTGAACATCTGGCACAATCTTCCTCATGTTTTTTCCGTGTTCGCGGACATCCTGCCGGAGGGAAAAGAAGGGATAAAACAGATTGCCGGTTTTGTGAACCGTCACCTTTCTTGAAAAAGGGGCAAAGGTGAATAGCGGGCCGGTCCCGGCAGAGAATTCGAAGTCTGATCATATTATCCGGCATCAATAATGATGCCATCGGAAAAAGCCAAAATTCACCTTATTCCATCATCCCGGCCTCCGAGCCGGGGTCCGGTAAAAATGAATAATATCAATTTTATACTGGATTCCGGGTCAAGCCCGGAATGACGATGGTAAGGCTTTTTACGAAGCCGTCAACAAAAGGAGTGCGTCATGGAACAATGGCATCATACAGGGTGTGTGCTGTGCGCGCAAAACTGCGGGCTCCAGGTCCTGGTGGAAAATAACCGCATGGTCAAGGTCAGGCCGGACAAGGACAATCCCCGCAGCCGGGGCTATGCCTGCCGCAAGGGGCTCAACGTCATCTATCACCAGTACCCGGCGGACCGGATCACCACGCCTCTGAAAAAAGTCAACGGCGCGTTTGTGCCGATTTCCTGGGACCAGGCCGTCTCGGAAATCGCGGACAAACTGCGCGCCGTCGTGGATGCCCACGGCCCCAGAAGCGTGGCCTACATGGGGGCCAGCGCCCAGGGCGGCCACATGGAGGCGGCCTTCGGCCTTTCCATTCTGCGGGCACTGGGGTCCCAGAACTTTTACTCTTCGGCGGGCCAGGAGTTTTCCGGCCACTGGTGGGTGTTTGGCCGCATGCTGGGCCGGCAGTACAACGTGACCGGGCCGGACGAGCACACCTGCGACATGCTGATCGCCTGGGGCTGGAACGGCATGGAAAGCCACCAGGCGCCCCGGGCGCCCATTGTTTTAAAAGAGATCGCCGAACACCCGGACAAGATTCTGGTGTCCGTCGACCCCCGGCGCAGCGAAACCGCCCGCATCGCCGACATTCACCTGGCCCCGCGGCCGGGCACCGATGCCCTGCTGCTGAAAGCCATGATCGCCCTGATCCTGGAGCAGGGGTGGGAAAAGCGGGACTACCTGGCCCGGCATGTGGAAGGGTGGGCGGCCATTCGCCCATGGCTTGACAATATCGACATTCGGGCCGCCATTGCGGTCTGTGAACTGGATTATGACCGGGTGTTTGAGCTGTGCCGCCTGATGGCCACCCGCCGGTGGGGCGTTCATCCGGACCTGGGCGTTTTCATGGGCCGCCGCTCCACGCTCACCTCCTACCTGCTGATGGTGCTGCAACTGGTGTGCGGCCGGCTTCTGGTGCCCGGCGGCAACATCATTCCCGGCATGGTCATGCCCATGGGGTTTCACGCCGACGAACGGGACGGCAAAACCTGGCGCACCATGGCGACAAACATGCCCCCGGCCGCGGCCGGCGCGTTTCCTCCGTCGGTGCTGCCCGAGGAGATTCTGGCCGGCCATTCAGACCGGGTTCGGGCCGTGTACGTGAGCGCCTGCAATCCCCTGCGCGCCTATCCGGACACCACCGCCTATGAAACCGCTTTTGAAAAACTGGACCTGCTGGTGGTCAATGAAATCGTCATGAGCGAGACGGCCCGCCTGGCCCATTACGTGCTGCCGGCCTGCACCTTTTACGAGTCCTGGGACACCACTTTTTTCCCCATGTCCTACCCGGAAGTCTATCTGCAACTGCGGCGGCCCGTGGTATCGCCGCCGGGCCAGTGCAGGGAGCTGGCTGAAATCTTTACCCTGATCGCGGACAAACTGGGCCTGATCCCGGAGATTCCGGCCTCCCTGCACGAGGCCGCTTCCGCCGACCGCCTCACCTTTGGCGCCAAACTCATGGAATGGGCCATGACAGAGCCAAAGGCCCTGGCCGCCATGCCCTTTGTGCTGGCCAAAACCCTGGGCCGCCAGTGGGAAAGCGCGCACAAGGCCGCCATCTGGGGCATGATGATGACCGCGCCCAAGGCCTTCTATAAAAATGCC
>JBMORB010000038.1:0-4092 GCA_049320925.1 Thermodesulfobacteriota bacterium
AACGCCATTATTCTGCCCTTCGGCATGGAGTTCAATCTGCCCAAGGCGCGTGATGTTTTGTCCGATATGCTGCTGGTGCTGGCCGGTCCCGATGTGTTTTCGGCCACGCCGAAGAAACAGCGGGCCGAAAAGTCCATCGCCGCCGTGCGGGACCTGATCAAGACACTGAACCGGACCAGCGGCCTGCCCGTCTGCCTGGAGCAGGCCGGCGTGCCCAGGGACAAGCTGGAGAAGGTGGCCCGGATCGCGGTGGGCGACGGGGCCGCCAACTTCAACCCCATCGAGATCGAATACGAGGACGCGCTGAACATTCTCAACCGGGCCTATGCCTGACGTGATTCAATAACCCGATGTTTCAAGGGGGCTGTTTATGCAAGAGCTTATCGGCACCAGCAACAAGGTACTGACCGTTGATCTGACAAAGCGGGCGTTTGACGTGATCACCATTACCGACCGGGACCGCAAGATGTACCTCGGCGGCAAGGGCCTGGGTCTGAAACTGATTTATGACCGCATGCCCATGGAAGCCGATCCCCTGGGACCGGACAACATTCTGGCGGTCATGCCCGGCGTGCTCATGGGCACCGGCGCGCCCTGTTCCGGCCGGTTTGCCGCGGTGGCCAAGTCCCCCCAGACCGGCGTCATGGTCTCTTCATCCTGCGGCGGCCCTTTTGGCATGGCCTTGAAAACCGCCGGATGGGACGGCATCCTGATTCAGGGCGCTTCGGAAAAGCCGGTGTGGCTGCTGGTGGATGCAAAGGGCGTGACGTTCAAGGAAGCGGCCGATCTGTGGGGAAAAGACACCCAGGAAACCCAGGCCCTGCTGCCCAAAGAGGGCGAGTCCCTGGTGATCGGCCCGGCCGGAGAGAACCGGGTGAGTTTTGCCAACATCGCCTCGGGCGAGCGGTACCTGGGCCGGGGCGGCATGGGCGCGGTCATGGGCGCCAAGAACCTCAAGGCCGTCTGCGCCGTGGGCAAGGTCTATAAGATCGTGCCGAAAGACAAGGCGGCCTTTGACAAAATCAAAAAGACGGCCACCGTCTATATCAACCGCAACCCGTGGACCTCGGACGGCCAGCGCAAGTACGGTACGCTGAGCATCGTGAACATCACCCGCACGGCCGGCATTTTGCCGGTGCGAAACTTTACGGACGGCACGTCGGACAACGCGTACAAACTGACGGGCGAACTGATCCGGCAGAAATACAACACCAGCCATCACACCTGCAAGCCCTGCACCATTCTGTGCGGGAAAAAGGGCGTGTTCGACGGCAAGGAAATGCCGGTGCCCGAGTATGAAACCGTGGGCCTGATGGGCTCCAACCTGGAAATTTACGATCCCGTTGTCATCGCCCGGTGGAACAAGATTTGCGGGGACATGGGCATGGACACCATCTCCGCCGGCGGCACCCTGGGCTGGGTCATGGAGGCCACGGAAAAAGGCCTGGTGAAAACCAACCTCAAGTTCGGCAGCCCCGATGGCGTGGACGAGGCCCTGATGGACATCGCCCACTGCCGGGGGTTTGGCGCGGAAATGGCCGGCGGCTCAAAGCGATTGTCCGAAAAGTACGGCGGCACCGAGTTCGCCATGCACGTCAAGGGCATGGAACTGTCCGCCTATGATCCCCGGGGTAGCTACGGTCATGGCCTTTCCTACGCAGTGGCCAACCGGGGCGGCTGCCATCTGAGCTCAACCATGATGGCCATGGAAAACTTCATGTGTTTTCTGGCGCCTCACACCACCCTTTCAAAGGCCCGGTGGACAAAGTTTTTCGAGGACATGTGGTGCTGCGTCAATTCGCTGCATACCTGCCTGTTCACCTCCTATGCCTACACCACGGAGTTGCTGATTCCCAGAATGTCCAGCTGGATATCCACGCTGATCGGCATGCAGTTTTTTGGTCCGGTGCTGATGATGGTCGTGGATTTTTCGGTGGTGTACCGCAAGATGTGGATGGCGGTGACCGGGATTCCCATTTCGAAGTCTGAATTTCTGCGGGCAGGGGAGCGCATTCACGTGCTGGAGCGATACATGAACACCCGCATGGGCGCCTCGGTGAAAACCGACATCCTTCCCAAACGGCTGTTGACCGAAAGCCGAAAGTGCGACAAGAAGGAACGCACCGTTCCCCTGGAAGAGATGAGAGACCAGTATTACCGTCTGCGCGGATTTACGGCGGATGGACTGCCTTCGCCGGAACTGCTCAAGAAGCTTGAGATTGCCGCGTGAGCGTTTAAGAATATCTCGACAATCGGATCTTTTGCCGATGCTGAAAAATGTAATTTTAATTTTTTGCGGTTTTTTTGCACCGCAAAGACGCAGAGGTCGCAAAGGGTTATGTTTTTTGTTTTACACGCAGTGTTTATACCTTTCTCTGCGTTCTTTGCGTCTCTGCGGTGAATTTAATTTTTACTATTAAGGAGTGTCCATCCATGATCCCCGCTTCCTACAGTTTCATGCATAAGACCAAGGTCTTTTACGGGGCACTGGCCCTGGAGCAGATTCCGCCGGAACTGGACCAGATCCCGGCAAGGATCCCCCTGGTGATTGCGGGAGAAAAGACCGAAAAAAGGGCCATTCGCGCCCTGGCCGGGGCCTTTGCCCGCACCGCGGCCCCGATCACGGTGTTTGACCACGCGCCGGATACGGTGGAAGAGACCACGGTCAATGAAATCGTGGATATTTACAAAAAGACCGGATGCAACTCGATTCTGGCCCTGGGCAACGCCTCGGTGATCGACACGGCCAGGGCCGCGGCCGTGGTCCTGGCAGGCAACGGTCTGGCTGGCGTTACCGGGGAAAACAAGATAGCCGGTCCCCTGCCGCCTTTTTTTGCCATTCCCACCATGGCCCAGGAAAAGCCCTCCCTCACCATGACATTAAAGGTGGGAACCGGAACCGGCGCCCGTGAGATGGTTTCCCCGCTGCTGATGCCCAGGGCGGTTTTTGTTGACAGCCGGGCCATGGCTTCCGCTTCGGGCAAGGATGTGGCAAAAAGCGGGCTGGCGGCCCTTTACCGGATCGTGGAGGCGGCCACCGGCCCTCAGCGAAACCCGGTGAGCACCACTTTTGCCGCCTGCGCCCTTGAGATGCTGGCCCAAACCCTGCTCAAGGCGGTCCGGGTCAACAGCGCCAAGGTTTCGGCCGTTGTCACCGCCGCCGGCGTCATGTCGGAAATTGCGGCTTCCAATACCACGCAGGGCGCGGGGCCGGCGCTGTCAAAGGCCGTGGGCGCCGCCTGCAAGGTCCCTGCCGACCTGGCCGGAGCAGCCCTGATCCCTGGCCTGATCAAACTGCGCGCCAAAGGCGCCGAAGACTCCCTGTCCCGGCTGCTTTTGGCCATGGCGGGACCGGAAAAATACGCGGCCACGCCGGCCGCGGGACGGGCACAGGCGGCTATTGAGGCCATCGAAAACCTGATACTCAAGGTCAACGCCTCGGCCGGATTGAAGCTTACCATGGCTTCCCTGGGGCTGGCCTCGGGCGTGAACGAAATCGCCCAGGCTGTGGCGGCCGATACCCGGACCCTTGGTCCGGAGACCCTGACACAGGCCCAGGTGATGGAAATCCTTGCCGCGGCTGAGTAGTCCTTTCCTGTTTGAATATTGAGACGCCCGGTGTCATGAAAAAGCGGGGGTGCCGGGCGTTTTTTTCATCAGTGTCCAATCTATTTTAAATCAGCAGGTTAAACGGCTTTTCAGACCATGAATAAGGTTGACAGGTTTGTGGCTTGGATATATAAATCCAACTTTCAACCGGGAATACCTTCTGCCTGACTGCCTGTTCGATTTTTCAGCGGTGTTTTCGGCAGAGAAGTCCCATGAGTGTCACAGCGGGGGCGCTTCCCTGGCGGGTGGTTTCTTGAGATAAGGAAGATGTATGGGCCTGTTGCGACGATTTCTGATGGTTCAGGTCTTGACACTGATATGTGCCTTTCCACAGATGGGTTTGGCGGACAACCCGAATCCGCCGGCAGCGCCGAAAACAGGCGCGCCTCCCGTAAGTGGACCGGCAAGCGGGCCGGCACCTCAGCCGACCGGTCCGGGCGTGAGCATCGTGACCCAGCAGGCGGTCAATCTGGGGGTTCTTTC
>JBMORB010000039.1:0-4089 GCA_049320925.1 Thermodesulfobacteriota bacterium
GAAACAATGGCGGCGAACATGTGAAACAGCGTATTTTTGAACGGAATGACGCCGTTCTTGATGATCATGGCCTTGATCACGCTCTCCACCCCCCGCTCCCGGGCGATCCTGGGAAACCGGGCGGTGGCAAAGGCCAGCACCAGTGCCCCGGCCACCGGCACGAAAACGACGGGATGAACGGGAAGGTCCCACAGGGAGGCCAGCCGCCGGGGATGGAAAAAGATCCGCATCTCTTCAACGGCATGGTGAAACAAAATCGCGCCGGCGCCGGCCAGCGCCCCCACCAGCACGGCAAAAAGGATCTGAATCAGATACCGGGAAATCTCGGAGGGAAAATGAATGTCGGCAAGGATGCCGGCCACAAATTCCGCCGGCCGGGACCTTCTTTTTTGTCCGTGTTGTGTCATGACGCTCGGTGGTGAGGCCCGCCCGATATTTAAGAACGTCTCACGGTTGTCTAAAAACGGTTTTAATCATGACGGGATATTTTTTATTTGTTTATCCAGATCGAAATCGGGATCGCTATCGCTATCGAAATCGAATTTTATATGCGGCAGTTTTCTTAAAGAGTATCTTCCTCTTTTTTTTATCCGTGTACTTTTCTTGCCGCCAGGAAAAGCGCCAAAAGAAGCGCGCCCCGCGGCCTGGCTTTCGGCTTCCCCCGCGCTTTGCGCCTTTGAAAAAGCGTCAGTTTTTAGAGGCGGCCTTAACTATATTTTCTGCCGGAAATGACACTCCGGCGAGGCACAAACCAGGACCGTGCCCTCCTTTTTGGTGGTCTTCTCCACCACAAAGGGCGCGCCGCAGTCGGGACAGGCCATGTTTACGGGCTTGTCCCAGGAGGCAAAGGTGCATTTGGGAAAACGGCTGCACCCGTAGAACACCTTTCCCCGCTTGGACCGCTTTTCCACGACGTCTCCGTCGCAGCCGGGCTCCGGGCACTTGACGCCGATGGCGGTCGCGTTGTTTCCCGCGTTGAGGGACTGGGTGTTCTTGCATTCCGGATAGGCCGAGCAGGCCAGAAAATCACCGTACCGGCCCTGCTTGACCACCATGGGGCTGCCGCACTTGTCGCACACCTTGCCTTCGGCGACAGTGGGACTGGCGGGCGCCACGGCTTCCACGGTCCCCTTTTCCGTGCGGATGTAGTTCCGGGAAAAGGTGCACGCCGGGTATCCGGAGCAGGCGAGAAACGGGCCGTTTTTCCCCAGCTTGATTTTAAGTTCCTTGCCGCACTCCGGGCAGGGCAGGCCGGTGTCCATACCCACGCCCTTGACGCTGCGCATCTGCTTTTCCGCCGCTTCGATCCGGCGGGAAAACGGCTCGTAAAAACCCTGAAGCAGGCTTTCGGCCTGAAGCTGTTCCGACTCGATGCGGTCCAGGTCGTTTTCCATGTTGGCCGTGAATTCAATGTCCAGGATGGTGGGAAAATTTTCCACCAGAAGATCGTTGACGATAAACCCCAGTTCCGTGGGCCGGAACGACTTGTTGACCAGGTCCACGTATCCCTTGTCCCGTATGGTGGAAAGGATGGTGGCGTAGGTGCTGGGCCGGCCGATGCCGTTTTCCTCCAGTTCCTTGACAAGAGAGGCTTCGGAAAAACGGGGTGGCGGGGTGGTGAAATGCTGTTTCGGGTCCAGACCGACCATCGTCAGCGTCTCTTTTTCGGAAAGCTTCGGCAGTTTGTCTTCTTTGTCGGCGGCGCCGTTTTTATCCTCCTCGGCCTGGTAAAGGACCATGAACCCCGGAAAGCGGACGGTGGAGCCGCTGGCCGACAGCAGGTAATCGCCGGCCGCGATGGTGATGGTTTTCTGGTCGATCTGGGCCTCGCTCATCTGGGAGGCCACGAACCGCTTCCATATCAGCGCGTAAAGCGCCAGCTGGTCCTTGGAAAGATACGCCTTGACCGATTCCGGCGTATAGGAAACCGCCGTGGGCCGGATGGCCTCGTGGGCGTCCTGGACCTTGTTCTTGTTGGCGAAGAACCGGGGCCGGTCCAGGCTGTAATCGGCGCCGAAGGCGTCGCGGATGTAGGCCATGGCCTCGTGGGCCGCCTCGGGCGCGATACGGGTGGAGTCGGTACGCATGTAGGTGATCAGACCCACGGATTCCCCCGGTCCCAGGTCGATGCCTTCGTAAAGTTCCTGGGCCACGGACATGGTTTTCTTGGCGGAAAAGCCCAGTTTCCGGATGGCGTCCTGTTGAAGCTTGCTGGTGGTAAACGGGGGCAGCGGGTTGCGTTTGACCGTCTTCTGGACAATTTTATCCACGGTAAACGTCTGCCGGGAAAGTTCGTCCACGATCCGCTGTGCCGTGGCCTGGTCGGCGATGGCAACGGTCTGGTCCTTGTGTTTGGACAGCTTGGCTTCAAACCGGGGCGGGTTGGCACCCTCCAGGGTGGCGGTGACCGACCAGTACTCCTGGGGCGTAAACGCGAAGATCTCCCGCTCCCGGTCGCAGATCATGCGCACGGCCACGGACTGCACCCGGCCGGCGCTCAACCCGTTGTGCACCTTTCGCCACAAAAGCGGTGAGATCTGGTATCCCACCAGCCGGTCCAGAATGCGCCGGGCCTGCTGGGCGTCGTACCGGCTGCGGTTGAGTTCCATGGGCGAGGACAGCCCGTTCTGAATGCCGGTCTTTGTCAGCTCGTGGAACATCACCCGGTGGAACCGGCGGCCCTTTTTTTTCAGAATATCGGCCACGTGAAAGGCGATGGCCTCGCCTTCGCGGTCCGGGTCCGGCGCCAGGTAGATTTCTTCGGCGTCGCCCACGGCGCTTTTCAGGGCTTTGATGATCTTCTGCTTGCCTTTGATATTGACGTAATTGGGCGCAAACCCGTTTTCAATATCGATCCCCAGTTCGTGGGGCGGCAGATCCCTCAGATGACCGGAGGTGGCGGTGATATTGTAGGCGTTGCCCGTGTATTTTTTGATGGTTTTAACTTTTGTCGGTGACTCGACGATAATAACCGGCTTATCCAATTTTAATCCCCTTTAAGCAGGAACCGCTTTCCCGGTTCCTGGATCACAAGCCCTTTGAGTTCCAGTTGCAGCAGCAGGGCCGCTGTTTTACCCGGTGCCAGAGACAGCCTGCGGGCGATCTCATCGATATGCACCGGATAAGGTTCAAGGGTTTGTAGCACCCTGACCTCATCCGTGTCAAGGGAAGGGGACACTTTTTCAAAACGGGTTTTCGGCCCGGCTTGTTTTTCCGTGGGCCCGGCGGCCGGAAGGGTCGCGCCGGCCATGCGGTGGGAGATTTCGGCCAGCACGTCCGACGCCTTTTCCACCAGCGTGGCCCCCTGTTTGAGCAGGTTGTGGGCCCCGGTGCTTTTAAAGGACTGAATGCTGCCGGGAACGGCGAACACTTCCCTGCCCTGCTCCATGGCAAGCCGCGCCGTGATCAGGGAACCGCTTCGGCCGGCCGCCTCCACCACGACGGTGCCCAGCGACAGGCCGCTGATGACCCGGTTGCGGACCGGGAAATGGTGGGCGTCGGGACCGGCGGAAAGGGGAAACTCGGAAATCAGGGCGCCCTTTTCGATGATGCGTCGCGCCAGCTTCTCGTTTTCCGGCGGATAAATGCGGGCCAGGCCGCTGCCCAGAACGGCCCAGGTCGTGCCGCCGGCGTCCAGGGCGCCGGCGTGGGCCGCGGTGTCAATGCCCCTGGCCATGCCGCTGACGACGCACAGGCCGGCGGCGGCCAGATCGCCGCTCAACTGGGTGGCCATGGAAAGGCCGTACCGGGTGGGGCTCCTGGACCCCACCACTGACACGCAGGCCGCGTCCGGCGCCAGCCTGCCCATTATATAAAGGTAGGGCGGCGGATCGGGGATTTCCCTTAACAGGGCCGGATAGTCGGGGTCGGTCAGGGTGATGACGGAAATGGCTTTCCGGGCGCAGGTGTCAAGGACCTTGTCGATGCCGTCCGGCGTTTTGCAGGAGCGGATGGCCGACACGACGGGTTCCGATATGCCCGGCACGGAAAGCAGCTCGGCCCGGGAGGCGGCCAGGACTTTTTCCGGCGCGCCGAACCGGTCGATCAGCCGCTTGAACAGGTGGTTGCCCACGCCGGGAACGCTTTTTA
>JBMORB010000040.1:0-4074 GCA_049320925.1 Thermodesulfobacteriota bacterium
CACCGCCGGCTACGTGTTTAAGGAATACACCGCCGCCGCGGTCGATACGAACGCGCCCGCGACCACGGCAGCCGAAATGCGGCCCGTGGAGACCCCGGTGACGCCGGCTCCGGCCGCCGAACCGGCTCACCCGGCCCCGGCTCCCGCGAAAATTGTCTCAACCGCAAACCGCCTCAACATCCGGGCCATTCCCGGCCTCAACGGCCGCCGGGTGGGACAGCTTTCCGCCGGTGAAACCGCCACGGTTCTGGAGACAAAAGACGAATGGCTCAGAATCGAAAAGCCCGACGGCACCGCCGGCTACGTGTTTAAGGAATACACCGCCGCCGTAACCGAAGCCGCCGCGGAATCAGGCAAACCGCCGGTCATGGAGACGGAAACGGATGAGGCCATCGCCGGGTTTGAAGAGAGCCGGGCAAACACATCGCCGGCCCCGCCGCTTGCAAGCGTTCTTGCCGGCTTTGACGACGAGCCTGTTCATGAAACAACGGAGTCGCCGGACAACGCCCTGGCCGCCGCGCCCGCCGGTTCCGGCGGGGACGAAGACGCGCCCCTTCCGGGTTCGGCCCGCGCGGGCCGCCTGTCCGATGTGGTCTGGCGCATGTCGGGCGACATCACCCTTTCGGGTATCTGCAATGTCGGTCACGAGGCGCCGGATCCGGGCGACACCGACCACCGGGGCCTTTCCCAGTTGCGGGCCGGACTGGACCTGGCCCTTGAGACGGACCTGTCCGACGCCTGGCGCTGCAAGGTGGGCGGCAAGGGGTTTCACGACTTTGCCTACGCCATCAACGGCCGTGACGAGTTTCCTCCCCAGGTGCTGAATGCCTATGAAAGCGAGGCTGAACTGGCCGAGGCCTATATCGAAGGCAAAATTCTGCCGTCCCTGGACCTGAAGGCGGGCCGCCAGATCGTTGTATGGGGCAACTCGGAGACCTTCCGGGTGACCGACATTCTCAACCCCATCGACAACCGGGTCCCCGGGGTGACGGATATCGAGGATCTGCGCCTGCCCGTGGCCATGGCCAACATCGGTTACTACTTCGGTGATTACAGCCTGTCGGCCATCGCGATTCCTGAAATGCGGTTTGACAAGCAGCCGGTGACGGGCAACGATTTTTATCCCTTTGACCAGGCCCTGCCCGAAGAGGATAGGCCGGCCACGGACTTTTCAAACACCGACCTGGCCATGTCTCTCAAGGGGATTTTTCACAGATGGGACCTTTCTTTGTACGGCGCCCACTTTTATAACGACCAGACCCACTTTGAAACCCTGGGTATCCGGAACGTGGTGGTGGGCCAGGTCCCGCTTCCCGGCGGCGGGTTTGCGCCGGTCATCGCGCAGGTCCCGGTGTTCCGTCAGCGGCACGCCCGGCTCTCCATGGCGGGCTGTTCGGTGAACGTGGCACGGGGAAGCTGGCTGTTTAAAACCGAGGTCGCCTTTACCGACGGTTACAAGTTCAACACCACCGATGACAAAAAAAGCCAGATCAAGGGACTGGCGGGATTCGAGTATTCAGGACTCAAGGACACCCTCATCGTTCTTGAGCTGGTTCAGACCCACCTGTTCAGCCATGAAGACCGGATGGCCTCCTTTCCCGACTACGCCAAAGAGAACCAGTTTGAGGCGGCCCTTCGCGTTTCCCGTGACCTGATGCGCGACCGGCTTGAACTGGTGCTCCTGGCCCTGGCACGGGGAGACAGGGCGCAGGAAGGCGCCTTTGAGCGGTTCACCGCCACCTACGACATCACCGACGACCTTGCATTGACCGCGGGCTGTGTCTTCTACCAGGACGGCAACTCCCTCGTCTACGACAATATCCACGACAACAACCGGGTGTTTATGGACCTGAAATACAGTTTCTGAGCCGTATTACGATAGGAGAGGACAGGCCCCGCTGGTCTCTATTCAAACCGAAATCGCTATCGGGATCGGGATCGAAATCGAAAGGCCGCCTTTAGAGTTTCCGTCACCCCGGACCTGATCCGGGGTCCAGTGCAGCAGGACGGCAAGGTGTACCGGCGACTGGATGCCGGGTCGTGGCCCGGCATGACGAATGCCTTCTCTCGGCGAGCTCCGCTTTTCACCGAAATAAACGTCTGTGCGAGGGGAGCCAAAGGCCAAGCCGCCGGGCGCGCTTCTTTGGGTGCTTTTTCTTGGCGGCAAAAAAAAGCAAGGGGGAAAAAGAGAAAAATCGATTTTCAGCAAACCGCCATACACAGAATTCGATTTCGATACCGATCCCGATCGCGATGTCGATCTGGATAAGCACCGCCATGATTAACCCGGATATTTCATGAAATTTTTCGATGTTCGTTAATTGTTATATAGGATACAGTGTGTTGCACTGGATTTCAGGTGTTTTTTGAAAATACAGACTATCATAAATGATTTGAGGCATGTCTTGCCGATTTTATGTCGAAAAATTCACCCTTCGGGCGAGTCACCTTGACCGCATCTGCTGTGTTGCGGGACATTCGCAGTAGATTGACTACAGCTTCATGTCCCGCGCCTTGCATCTGCGGCCAAATCAACTCGTGAAATATCCGGGTTAAAGCTCTTTTTGAACAACAGTGATATATTCATCCATGCCGGAAAAATCCATAAAACATTCGGAATAAAGGAGGAGCCATGTTCACCGACGCCACTCTTCAGGCATTAGACGGTCTTCGCGACCTTGGCATGATCAAATGGTATGTCATTCCCCTGCTGGCCATCGTGCTTTACATCTATGCCCGGGAAATCAAGGAGGCGCGAAAAAGCGGCGACTGGAACGCCGTGTTTGCCGGCGTCACCCTTTTTGGCGCCGACTTTCTAAACGAGACGGTCAACGGCTGGATCATGTACCTGAGCGAGCGGTCGGCCCTCTGGACCACGCCGGGGGACACGGCCCTGCGGGTTCTCGTGGGGTGGAACATCGAGATCATCTTCATGTTCCTGATCGCCGGCATCATCTACTACCACAGCCTGTCGGCAAACCCGTCCCGGGCCGAAATGTGGGGCTGGGCCGTGGCTTTTGCCGCCTTCTGCGTCTTTGTGGAGTGCCTGCTCAACATGGGCGGCCACCTGGTGTGGGAATATCCCTTCTGGAAACGCACTTTCGGCGGGGTGTGGCTGATCTTTGTGTTCGGCTATTTCGCCTTTTTCTGCTGGATCATCCTGGTGATCACGCGCAAAACGATAAAGGCCAGGCTGGCCATCGTGGCAGGCCTGTATGCCGTGCCCGCGATCATGAACATCCTGGCCCTGGGCCTGTGGGGCTGGAATTACTAAAACATATTTATGACCGTTTCTTCTCCATGCAGGCAGGGTTAGCACATGCCCTATGAGGAAGCTTTGCGGGATCGGACCATTCACAAAAGGACGAACGATTGGTAAAACATATTGATTTTAAGGATATAAAAAATGGCAAAACAAACGGCTATTAAGTCGATCGTAAAATCAGCCAATTTTATATTTGACCGGGTTTTTACAAAAATCTGGTGGTTGTTCCTGCCATTCAAACTGGCCACCACACTTTTGAATTGGCTTTCCACGGCAACGTGGCTTTTAAGTAATGAATATATCAAACACACGCTTGGTAGTTGTGGCCACGGTGTCCGCATTCATGGCCGTATTCACCTTACCGGAGCGAAGCATATTCATATCGGCGACAACGTGCATATTAATGATAACGCTTTTTTCAGGGGCCAGGGCGGACTGTGGATTGGCAACAACACACACATTTCCAAAAATTTAGTGGTGTATACGACCAACCACCAATATCAAGGAAGTCTTCTGCCGTATGATGAACAAAAAATTCTTAAACCTGTCAAAATCGGGACGAATGTCTGGATAGGAACAAATGTTTGCATCGTTCCGGGAGTAACCATCGGAGATGGAGCAATTATAGGTATGGGGGTTGTCGTCTCGCAGGATGTCCCTCCCCTGGCAATTATTGGGGCACCTGTCTACCGTTCGTTAAAAATGCGCGATAAAAAGCATTATGATGATTTGGTTCGCCTGGGTGCTTATGGAGGAATGAGCGGTTACAAACAGGGATACAAGTGGGATTAGCCTTCAAACCATTATTA
>JBMORB010000041.1:0-4069 GCA_049320925.1 Thermodesulfobacteriota bacterium
CGTCCGCAATAGCCAGATCCGCCACGGCAAACCGGAACGGCTCGGAAGGCGTCTCCGGTTCCGCGGTTTTTTCTTCGGGCTTGCCCTTTATCAGATCGGAAAAATTAAACGTGGTGCCCGACAGCCGCGCCACATGAACCTGTGGCTTTTCCAGCAGCACCTGTTTTAGCACCAGCCCCCTTCGCACCAGGGACCAGCTTTCCGCGTTCACGTAAAGTCTGTCAAAGCTGACAAACGGGTCGGTCGTGTTTTTGTCCCTGATGTCCAGGCCCCGCACCGTCACCGACAGGGTCAGCGGGTTGACGCGAATCCGTTCAACAGCCACGGGCCGGCCCAGAAATTGGGCCAGCTTTCCCGGCGCCATGCGCGTGAGCACCGCTGAAACGCCGAAAAACACGGCAATAAAATAGACGGCAAAACAGATGCCCGCAATGATCAGTATCTTTTTCCTTCTGCCTGTCATGTCCACGCCCCCTGATAGATTTATGGTCTGTCCTGAGTCTTACTCCGGATATTTACAGGCACAGTCTACGCCCTGTTTTTCATGGATGCAAGGGATGGACTTCGCCCTTTTCAATCTATGCAGCGCGAAATTTCAGCCGTCCATGTGGTTGTCCATGCGCCGCAGGGGCGCAAAATTTTCGCCCCCTGCATTTTATCTTCCCATCCATCTGAATCCATAGTAAAAAGGCTTCTGTAAAAACGGGTTGCAACTCAGGGGATTGAAATCAGGCTTTCAATAATGATGGAAGATGACAACGAGCCGACTTCTTCAGGCAGCGCTATGGAAAAGGCAGGGCTTAAAAAAGGAAGGTCCCGACATCTAAGGGACAATATATTGACAGGAATGACCGCGGCATGAGCGCTGCACAGATCATCTACCTGGTTTGCGGGATTCTTTTGATTCAGGCGGTTGTGTGGGCCTTTATCTTCCGGTGGATCCGGGGGAAGTCCGCGGAGGTTAAAGGCGACATGGAAAAAGTGCTTGGATCTGCGGAAGGAAAAATCCTCATCGGGCCGGAGTCGGCGGTCTACCGGGGCGCGGACAAACGCTTTGGCAATATCCGGGGCAATGGCGTCATCTGTCTGACCGCAAACAAAATTATTTTCAAAAAATTGGTCGGCCGGGACATTGAGATCGACCGCTCGGACATTGCCGGGGCCACGGTTGAAGACTGGTTCAAAGGGAAAACCTCCTTTGCCACCGGCGCAAAGCACCTGGTCATAAAAACCCAAGACGGAAACCGCATCGGGTTTCTGATCAAGGACGCCCCGAAATGGGCACGGGCGGTTCTTTCCGCAAACCATGCTGGGTAGCGGGTTTCGGATCATAACGCAGCCATCCCTTCCCTGATTCCATAAAATTTCCATTATACCGGCGCAGAAAAGCCGCGTGGCCCCTGCTTGAGCCTGGCGCGGTGCCTGGGGAAGCACTCGGCCGGGATGTTCCGCCCTAGCCATCAATGGCGTCATTTAATATATCATTCTGAATTAAAACAAGAATAAGTTCAAACAAGTTCGGCGCAAAAATATATACGCTTGTACAAAAAAAGTTCTTGACATGCCGGATCAGCGCATTGTACACATGTACAAAAATCTGGCCGGTTCCTCTCCAGATCAACAACAAGACAATTTTTCCACATGCCGACAACCGCCACCAGCCCCGAGAAAAAGGGGCGGGGCTCATATATATGGGGAGTAGCGCTGCTCATTGTCCGGCGCCGTCCCCACTTACCAGGGACGGCACGGAAACACTTCCGTTCGGTAAGGAATGGAAGACAAGGTAAGGGGGGTATGCATGAAAAGCTTAAAAACGGTTTTTCGAGTGGGTATGTTTGTCTGTGTGTTTGTGTCCTGCCTGTTTATCATCAACCAGGGGAATATGCTCCAGGCCGCGGAGTACGCGGTCAAAACGGCGCAGCTGCCATCCAGGATTTTCACGCACGGGGGCGGGACGGTCTATTACCCGGCCGACAACG
The DNA here is from genome assembly GCA_049320925.1 of Thermodesulfobacteriota bacterium. Classification (GTDB taxonomy): domain Bacteria; phylum Desulfobacterota; class Desulfobacteria; order Desulfobacterales; family Desulfosudaceae; genus Desulfosudis. Next base: position 1,980 of record JBMORB010000041.1, read on the forward strand.
CCCGGCACGGGGTTGTCCTGATCATGCCCGGGTTCATGGAGACCCAGTCCTATATTCAATGGTACGGCCCCATGCTGGCCAAAAACGGGTTTGTGGCGGTCACCATGGATTCGCTGACCAGGGCCGACCTCCCGTCGTCCCGGGCCAGGCAGCTGGCGGCGGCCCTCAAGGACGTGAAGTCAAGATTCAAAACCATCGTTGACCCGGCGCGGGCCGCGTACATGGGCCATTCCATGGGCGGCGGCGGGACCCTTGACGCCGCGGTAAAAGACCCGGGGTTAAAGGCGATTATTCCCATCGCCCCGTGGCACGACCTGTCGATAACCAACGCGACCGTCTACTACGGCCAGATACAGGTGCCCACGCTGATCATCTCATGCGCCGCGGACCTGATCGCGCCGAACCTCAAGCATTCGGACGTGTTTTACAACGCCATCGGATCGGCCAAAAAAATGCAGATCACGATGAGCGGCGGCCTGCATTCCTGCGCCAATACCGACGGCACGGTTCCCGTGGGCATTGAAATGGATCTTGCTCCCAACGATCAATATAAGCCGGCCATCACCCATTTTGTGGTATCATGGCTCAGGTATTTCATGGACGGCGAAAGCGTTTACCTGCAAGACCTGTGCGGCCCCGGCGCCGACCAGCCGGAAGTCGAGTCAAGCAGAAACAATTTTTGCGAATAATCTGCTATAATCGAACGCGCCATCCGCTCCCGCCCCAGGCCCGAACGGTCTGAGGCGGGAGCGTTCATGGTTTTTGAACAGCATTGACACTGGGCACGCCGGGGCACCGGCGAAAACAGGCATCATCAATAAAGAGGTGACCCATGCGACGAGCCGGACACGTCCCCTGCATTCTTTTTATCCTTGTTTTTTTTGCATCTTCCGTCACAGCGCCGCTGGCCGATACCGGGCAGACAACGCCTCCGGTCAAAGCGGCCGGCACGGCGCAAAAGCCGGCGGGTGCCACCGGGAAACACATTGACCCTGACCTTGAAAGCATTCTGGCGGCCGACCGGTCGCAATATGAATTTCTTGCCCGGCTGACCCCGGCGGAGCAAAAAGAACTGGCCCGGCTGATCAAAAAGCGGGTGGACGAAGAGGCCGGAGTCGTGGTTTCCATCATGGCGATCGCTTCCCGTATTGTCCCCGCCATTCTCAGCGCCCAGTTCGCAAAAAGCATGGAGCCGGCCACCGTGGCCAGAATTTCAGACAAGGTGTCGGTTAAAAAAGCCATTGCCATCGCCGATCATCTGGACGCCGATTTTCTGGCCGAAATAGCGGTTTATCAGGACCCGAAAAAGGTCACGGCCGTGGTGGAAGGGCTGCCGGACAAAAAGCTGATCGACATCACCGAGATCCTCTTTTTGAGAAAAGAGTACCGCGTGGTGGCCCGGTTTTCAGACGGCCTGACTCCGGAGAAGCTGAAGCGGGTGGCCGAGAAAATCAACGATCCGGCCACGCTGATAGAAATCGCCCGGCACATGCAGAACCGGGAAAAAGTGGCGACCGTGGCCATTGGCCTGTCCGATGACTACCTGGCAAAATTCATGGGCCTGCTCTCCGGCGGTGACGATTATCAACTGGCCGCGGCCGTGGGGCGGGGCATGAATACCGACCGGCAGGTTCGCCTGCTGGACCGGATGGAGCCGGAAAAGGCGGCCCGCCTGGCCTCTTTCTATCCGCCGGAAACCATTGCCCGCATCATGGAAAAAACCGACGACGATAAACTGGCGGCCATTGCCCGACTGCTGTCACCGGAAATCATTGCCCGGGTCATGGAAAAAACAGACGACGACAGGGTGGTGGCCATTGCAAGGCTGTTGCCGCCGGAAACCATGGGCCATGTTTCCTCCGCGTTGAACGCGCAGAGCATCAACCGGCTGATGGGCCTGCTCAGCCGGGAACAGGTTCTGGCCGCCCTGCCCCATATCGACCTGGCAAAATTTCAGGGCGACTGGCCGGACCTGACGCTGGAAACAAAAAACAGGCTGCGGAGCCTGGGCAAGGATTACCCCCCGCTGGCAGAGGCCATTCGCGCCATCGAATAAAAGACCCAGGAGAACGAGGGGGGAAGATTTAGCC
>JBMORB010000042.1:0-4063 GCA_049320925.1 Thermodesulfobacteriota bacterium
AACCACGGCCACTTTTCGTTTCAGGCCGGCATCGTCCACGCCGGTGCCCCGGCCGGCGGCCTCTGCCGGTGAAAGCCCGGTGATGGCGCAGATGATGGCGGCCGCGGATGTGGTGTTGCCGATGCCCATTTCACCCATGCCCACGATGTCGATGGGTGCCCGTTTGTGTGCCTCCAGAAAAACGGCCATACCGTTTTCCAGGGCGGTTTTCAGCTCCACAGCGCTCATGGCGGCCCCTCGGGCCAGATTCCGCGTGCCCGGCGCCACCTTCTTTTTGATCAGGTCCGGGTGGTCTTCAAAGTCTGCCGCCACGCCCATGTCCACCACTTTCATGGCAATGCCGTAATGGCGGCACAGCACATTGATGGCGGCCCCGCCGGCCAGAAAGTTTTTCACCATCTGGCCCGTGACCTCGGACGGGAAGGCGGAAACCCCTTCCGCCGTGACCCCGTGGTCCCCGGCAAACACAAAAAGGTTTTTGTCGGTCACGGCCGGGTCCAGGGTGTTCTGAACCAGGCACATTCGGACGGCCAGGGACTCCAGACGGCCCAGGGAGCCGGGGGGCTTGGTTTTGTTGTCGATTTTATGATTGGCCGCGGACAACAGGGCGGTATCCAGCGGATGGATGGTCTCAATGGTGGAACGGCAAAGGGAGTCGGGTTCAAGTCCGAAGCGGGAAACAATGTCGGCGGTACGGCTTTTTTCTGCGGGCATCACGGCCTCCTGAATAAAAAGATTCAGAAGGATTTTGCCCAGCAAAAATCCGGTTTCACAGGCAGGCAGGCTTTCCGGCTGGCGGATCATCCTCGGGCCGCGCCTTCCCCCGATTTGTTTCGGAGTGGCATTGTGCGGCCGTCGTCCCCGGTCACGGCAACGGCTGGCATGCGATGGACTCTCACCATCTTTCCTTTTACCCCGGCCATGGGCCGGGCACCTTGCTGTCCGGGCAAAAAATATAGGCGGCATAGCAGGCCGCTGTCAAGAAAATTTTAGCGTCACTGACCGGCCTATCTGGTAAGACCCCTTGCATTTTCGATGCTCTTACCGGCAAATATAGTCAGATGTTCTTGTAATTTATCATTAATTTCTTGAGTTTTGTCGGAAGCGTTTCTCTTGCGGCGGTGGATCAATACGGCAATCCGGTCTCCAATGTGGAGCTTGTGTTCGATGCCCAGCGCCCCGTTCCCGAGACCGACCCTTTGCGCCGGGGTGCCAGGCTTGTTTCTCTGTCGGACCCCTGCATCGACGTGACCGCCGGCCGGATACCGGCCTACGGCGACTGCGGAGAGGGCAGACTTACGGTGTTCACCAGCCACAAGGGGGCCGGCGCGGGCGTGATCCTGGGGGGCTCGCCCGCCGCAAAATATTCCGTCACGGTGACGCCGGCGGGCTTTGCCGGGTCGGCCGTGTTCAACCTGTATACCCATTCCATGAGCGAGGACCGCGATTACGTGGAGCTGTCCGTGTTCAGCCTTTTTGATGGGGGCAACAACATCAACGCCTGCAAGGCGGGGGAGTCGTTCCCGGTGTACGCCAAATGTTACCGGCTGGCAATAAACGAGAACGATCCGGAAGACGAGACCGACGACTTCTGGGAGATTTTGCCGTTTGAAGGCAAGGTGACCATGGATGGTTATGATGCAAAAGATCTGGGCGATCACATATATAAAGATGACGTGCCCATCACCGAGCCCGGCCTGTGGGAGGTGAAAATTTGGGCCAAGGAGGGCGACGTCATCCGGGCCAGGGCCTACTGCGAGGTGTACGGCGTGGAATTTGCCCTGGTGGATGCATCCGGCCAGCCGGTGACCAGACTTTACCTGCCCGCAGACGAGAACGGGATTGTAAGGGAAGACTATCCGATCCGGTACCGGATCATCCCGGAAGAGTATATCCCGGGCGGGTCTTATATCTACGTCAACCGGGAAGGAGACTCCGTTGCCTATCTTGTGCCGGAGCCTAACGAGACTCCGAGCGTCAGCGGCATCTGGCATGGCACCCTGTACCGGGGCAAAAGGTTTGATGTAACGGCAGCCCACACCGTGGAGGCGGTGATCAATGACGGAGCAGACGAACCGGTCCGCATGACCACCGGCGCCATCCCCCTGGAGATTGCGCAGGCGGACATCGACGCCGACCTTTACCGCACCGGCGGTTTTGAAGAAGACGACCCGGACGAGACCATGACCGGCCTGTTTGTGAGGGTCAATAATGATGATGAGGCAGCTTCGGGCGGGCAGGAGGATGACCTTGTCGAGGCAAAACTCTTTAGCCGCATTGCCTCCGGCAAAATGGCCCTGACCGGGACCACCACCGGCCCCGGCCGGATCAAGGTATGGGACACCGCCGCAAAGACGACCCTGCTCATCGACACAACCGACAGCGATCCCGCCAACGACACCCGTCAATGGGATGTCACCGGCACCCTGTCCCAAAGCGTCTGGATCGAGGGCATGGCCCCCAGCGCCACCCACGCCGACATCGACCTGACCCTGACCACCCAAACCGCCGCCGGCGATATCGTTGCCACGGACCTGCTCACGGTCACGGTGTGCGACATCTCCATTGTCACGGATTTTAACCGTGACCGGAAGATCGATGAGGCAGATGAACAGGCCGGAGCCAGGGGGGATCTCTTTTACTTCTGGCTCAATGATGATAATGACGATGATAAAGAGGTTGCAACCGACTCCGGCCAGGATGTGCCCGGCGCGACATCGACCTCTGTGCTGGATAAAACCGACGGCCGCATAAACGGCACCCGGGACCTGATTGATTTTTTCCCCGTGCGGGTGACGGTCAAACCCAAGGGCATTCTTGACGTGTCCGATATCGAGGCAACCCTGATGATGGAGCAGGGGGTGGTTGACATGGCCTGCATGGACATTGCGGACGGCAGCCTTGCCGGGGCCTATTTAACCGACGTGACCATGGCAAGAAAGATGGCAAAGGCGGATGTCCAGAAATTTAAAGCCATGGAACCGGAGGCGCCAAAAAATCCGTTGTTCCTGGAGAAGCTCCGTTCCTTCGGCCAGGCGTTCTTGCTTGCCGAAGGCGTGGAGCCGGTCATCAGCGGTACCACTGCCGAAAGCAAAAAAGCCCTGGTGGTTCGGCTTGGCCGAGACGGCAACACGCTTCTTGCCGGCCGCCTTAACCTGACCATTGACGGCGTGGAGAAAATGTTCCGGCATAAAAACCTGCGCCCGGCGCTTGGGGCATCCGGCGGCGCGGATGACCGCGAAACCGCCCCCAACTTCCCGGACGATCCATCCGTCAACAAGGCGTTTGTGTTCATCCATGGTTTTAATGTCTCCGGCGAGGCGGCCCGCGGCTGGCACTGCGAAGTGTTCAAGCGGGTGTTCTGGTCGGGCTCAAAAGCACGATTTTATGGTGTGTCCTGGTATGGGGATGAAGGGACCCCGGCGGAGGCATATTATCAAACCGACGTGATCAATGCGTTTGAGACCGGCCGGTATTTTGACCAGTTTATCCGGCAGATCAGAAACAACGGCGAAGTGGTGGTCGCCGCTCACAGCCTGGGTAACATGATGGTGGCCGCCGCCATCCAGGATTATGACACGCCGGTGGACCGGTATTTTCTTGTGAATGCGGCCCTGGCAAGGGAAGTCTTTAACCCTTCTTTTGTCGCTCAAGATGCCTTCATGACGCATAAGGAGTGGCGTGACAAGGGCTATGGAGAAAGACTGTATGCAAGCAGATGGCACGATCTGTTCGCGGCGGACGACAACCGGTCTAAACTGACATGGGAGAACATATTTGAAAAAGTCACGCAAATGCAGCATGTGTACAATTTTTATTCTCCCACCGATCAGGTGCTGCATGATTTTTATCGGGACGGCGATGAAGGGCCGTTTATCGACAGGATGCCGTCGGTTTTCGATGTGGGTGATTATCCCTGGTGCAGCCAGGAGTTGTTGAAGGGAAGGTGGGTTGAAGCTTCGGGGCCCTTTGGCGGCAGCACGGTCATGGGGTGGGAATATAACGGAGCGCCTTCCGGCTACTGGGTCATATGGGATGGATTTGTACCCAGAAATTACACAGC
>JBMORB010000043.1:0-4045 GCA_049320925.1 Thermodesulfobacteriota bacterium
GCCGACTTTCCGGCTTTTCCGGCCTCGGCCATTTTTTGCGGCAGCACCAGAAAGAGACGGGACGTCTTTCCAAACAGGGGTGCCCCGGTGATGATGCCGTAGATCAGGGCCGCCATGGCGTACCAGTCCTGCAGATAAAGGCCCCGGTCCAGGTCCCTGTAAACCGAGGCGATCATCCTGTTGGAAAAGATATTCAGCGGCGTGGCATAGGGAGGCGTGCCGCCCAGCATGGGCTGCGGCACATCCCCTTTTTCCGGCCTGAACACCACGGCGGTTTCAAAATCAATCAGCCCGATGGAAAACTGGGACAAGTCGCCCAGGAACACGGGGAATCTTGCCTGGTCCCCGGCCACCAGAAGGTTGTCGGGCTTGATATCCCGTATGGCCACCCCCTTTTCCTTGAGCCATGCCAGGGCGTCCAGCAGGTTGGCCGCCACGTTGGCCATGTAAAGGGTCAGCTTTGAGGCCGAGGAACGCCGCAGGTGAGCGGTGATCATGGTTTTGTAATCATCGATCACCGGGCGGTTTTCCTCGGTCACCGCCGCCAGCAGATCCCTGAGTTTCGCCAGTTCCCCTTCAGGCAGCTCATCCGGTGTTTTGACGGGCGGCAGGCCGGCGATATACCGGAAAAACCATTCCCGGGTCGCGTCGTGCCGGCCTGACCGGCCCTGGGCCGCGTGGCTGATGGTGCGGCGGACCCGGCTTTCGCAGGCGTCCAGCGCGGCTTTCAGCTCGACCCCGAGCTGCATGTATTCCATGCCGTACCGGCCCTCGAATTTTTCCAGCGTATCCAGGATCAGCACGTCATGAGTGATCTCCTGCTGCATCTTTTTGTCCTGGCCGTGGAACAGGCAGACCACGTCCGGCAGAAACATGTGCTGGGCCAGGTCCATGAAAAACGCGAACCGGCCGTCGATTTTCAAGAAAACCTGGTTCTCGGTGCTGTAGCGCAGCCATTCGTAATAGATATTTTCCCGCTGTTCGCCCTTGATCTCGTGGTCCCTGGGAAATTTGTGAACCCTGGATAAAATGGCCGACACACCGGGGATCAGGCATGGGCGGGGGGCAAGTATGCGGGCGATCTCCTTGTCCCGCGCGATCTGTTTGAGGTAGGTGTCAAAATCCTTGACCGGCGTAGGCGGAATCTTGATGACCAGCTGTTTGTCGAAAATCGCGAAAAAGCAGCTGCTCTTGCTGCCGGTATCCTCGGCGATGCGGCCCAGGGTCAGCCGCCGGGATATCCATTCTCCCCGCTGTTCCACCCGCAGGTCATAGGTGAAAAGCTTGGGGTTGGGCGCGTAGGGACCGACAGGGATGATCTCGGACGGGGAGTCCTGGGACATGCCCAGATGGATCTTGTAAAGTCTCAGAAAATAGGCGGTCAGGCTTTCAATACTGGCGCCGGTCGCCTTCTTATTATTGTTCTGGTCAGTCATATGAAGCCGGAAACAGCTTGTGTTTTACGCTGCCGGCAACAGGCCGGCACAAAAGGACAGCAAAAGGCGCCGGCCCCCTGCCGACGCTCGATTCGTAGATGGTAACACATCAGATTTTTTTGGCAAGGCTCTTGGAAAAGCATCGCGCCGGAACGCCCGATTCCGTTACGCGAATCAGGGTCCGGCGTGATACTGCCGCACGGCCGTTTAAAAAGCCGGCCGATTATTCGAGGGTAATGGTATGAACACCGCCGGCCATGTCGGACCACGCCGCCGCGTGAACCGCGTCATGCAGCACGGCGTACACGTCGTCGTCGATGAATATGCCCCGGGTCCAGTCCCAGCCGTAATAATAAGGCTCGCCCGTGGCCGGGGCCGTGCTGATCCGGCCCAGCAGTTCAAATCCGTTGTCCGTTGTCACCTCGTACACGTACAGCCCGCTGAAGGTGTGCAGGCCGTATTCCTCGGGATCAACGGGATCGGCGCCGGTTTCGGCCAGGTCAACGGGAAAGGCCAGCAGCGTGCGGCTGCCGTGTTTCCAGAGGGTAAAGGCCCGTGGGTCGTAAAGCGCCTCGGATTCGGTGCCCCGGTCGCCGATGACGATATTGTGGAGCAGCCGCGGGTCGGCCAGGTCGGTGACGTCAAAGATGGAAAGCTGAACGCCCTGGTCGAGCACCCACTCGTCTTGCACCACGGCGTCCTTGCCGATGGTGAGCAGATGGCTGTCGTCCAGCGGATGAATATAGGTGGAGTAGCCGGGCACCTTCAGCTCGCCGGCCACCCGTGGATCGGCGGGATCGGAAAGATCCAGGGTAAACAGCGGGTCAATCTGGACAAAGGTGACCAGAAAGCCCCGGGTGCCCACAAAACGTGCCGAATAAATCGTCTCTCCCGGCGCCAGGTTTTCTATTTTGCCGATGGTCTCAAGAACACCGCCGCCGCTTTCCAGACAATAAACATTATTGCGTGAAGAGCCGTCCCAACTGAACCCCGTGGTGGTGGCGATGCAGAGCACCCCTTCATATTCGCCCATGGAGAACCGATCCAGCAGCCGGCCGTCCACCCGGCCGCCGCCCGCGTAAACAAGGGGAGCACCTGAAATATCAAACTTGTGAATCCGGACAAACTCCCGCCAATCGTCGCCGTTCTCTTTCCAGTCGTTGGCGGTCAGGTAAAGGGACCGTGTGGATGCGTAGACGGCATGGGCATCCGCCACCACCCCGATGCTGTCAAAAGGTCTGGCCGGGTCCGCACCGCCGGCCGATATGGCCGCCAGGTCAAAAGTCGCGATGGTGACCATGCTGGCGCCGCCCGGCTCCATGGGATGGTAGAAATCCTGCGTGGCCACCAGCCGCTGCGTGGAAACAGGTGTGCCGCCGGCGTCGCGTATTTCGATAAATGGCACCAGGTCGTCCAGGCCAATGGCATCCAGGGCCATCTGGTTTTCCAGGGTGACAAGAAGCCTGTCCACCGTCGTGCCGTCGTACCACTGCTGGATCGGGGGCAGTTCCGGCAAAAACTGCTGAACCACGTGAAGTCTGCCGCCGGTGAGGCGGGAGGAGACCAGCAGGCCGTCGATCATCACGTCCAGAAGCGGTGACGGGTTGAAGGGGTTGCGCACGTCGACCACCCGCAGGCCGGTCCGGGCGTTGAAGGGAATCCAGTAAGGCATGCCGATGACAAACAGTTCCGAATCGTCATCCCAGGCGTAGAAAGGTTCCTCGTCGGGCATGTAAAGCACGGCCAGCAGGCCGTCATGATAATAGAGGGAGTCGACCCACCCGTCGACGGCCAGGGTGTTCAGCAGGGCCATGTTGTCCGATGGAACGGCCCGAACGATGCGGACAGCCTGTGCGTCCGCGATATAAAAATGGGTGCCGTCGGTCTTGACCATGTCCGATTCGTCCACCCCCGCCTCCTGGACATTGGTCTGCGAGAAGTCCGACGTGTCGGCATCAGGGCTGTAGGCCGCGTCGCCGGAAGCCACGTCCCCCACGGCAAACGTTTCCCGGACCATGCCGGTGGGCTGAAGGTCTCCGGAAAGTTCGTTCTTGATATAGGCTTCAAGTTCCGCGTCACTGGTAAAACCGCACATGACCTCCTGCGCGGCCGGATTGGGAATCACCGTGCCACCGCCGGAGTCGCCGCCGAACTCCGTGCATCCCGCGATCCCTATCAGCAGCATGCTCAACACCACGGTCCGCCGGACCGCATGTCTGAGGAAATACCGCATACACCCTCCTTCTGTTTGGATTATGTCGTGTGTCCGGCCAAGGGGAATAACTGGAGATTGAGCTGAACGATCCGGTCCGATGGCGCGTCTTCGCTGATCAGTTCCAGTATCTCGTCACAAAACTTTTTCATCTTTTCCTTGATGACGGGAATATTTTCTTTTCGTGTGCTCAGGATCATGGCATTAAATTCCCGCTGGTCGGCGGGAAACCGGTCCAGGGCTTCCATTGAGATGCGAAGCAGTTCCTTGTGCAGGTTGACCAGGGTCAGCGCCTGAATATCCGGGCCGGGCGTGATGATCCTGTCGCTCTGCACCCATTTTCCGTTTTTGTCCCGCCGGATCAGGTTGAGGCGTTCCAGCAGGTTGACGGCCCGGG
>JBMORB010000044.1:0-4044 GCA_049320925.1 Thermodesulfobacteriota bacterium
GTATCCTTTTTCCTCCACCAGAAATTTCGCGATTTTTTGCCGGATCCGTTCGTCATCGGTGTCTACAACAGTCCGGCCCGTGATAAAGTCGGTGGCGGTTCCCAGAATGAGATGACTTGTGCCCATGTCGCTCCTGTGGCCGGTTATTCTTCCTTTGCGCCGATCAGCGGCAGTTCCTTGTCCAGCCTGAAGATCACCAGGTACTTGGGACCTTTTTCCGCGTCGGTCTCCGGGCTAGTTTCCCGGCGTTTCAGCCGGTACAGTCTTTCGGTTTCTGTTTCCTCGGCGATTTTGGTCAGGTAAAGCCGCCGGCCGTGGAACCCCTGACCCGCCTCAATGAAAAGATAGCAGGCGTGGGGGTTTTCCCCAAGGTTGGCGTGGGTGAGCCGCTGACGGGTGATAAAGCCGACGGTCCCGTCCTCGAAAAAGTGGGGCCGCGAGTAGATCGCCGCGTTGGGCCGTCCCGCCTTGTCCGCCGTGGCCAGCACCCCCGTGCCACGGGTCTTTTCAAAATAGTCTTTCAGGTCCATTGCCACTCCTTATTTTTTGTATCCCCACACGGCGTACACCGGGTCGGACTCGGGAAAGGCCGGATAATGCCTGTCATCCGCCGGCCGGGCCAGTCCCCGCATGGAACAGGTGCCGATATTACCATATCTTCCGGATTCAAGAAAGTATTCCGACACCAGGCCCATGCGTTCGAACTCGTGAATCTCCCGCCAGATTCGGGTAACCTTGGGCGGAAACCACCGGTTGGAAAAGGTGACCGCGAACACGCCGCCTTTTGTCAGTATCCGGGCCGCTTCGTCAAACACCGCAAAGGGCGACACAAGGTATTCGATGGAGGCGGTACATATGACGGCGTCACGGCTCTCATCATCAAAGGGCAGCGCCGGGGACCGGTTGAGGTCCCACGTCACGGCGTCGGTGAGCCGGGAATTGGCCCGCAGTTCATCGGCATTCATGCCAAGGCCGGTGACCTTCGCGCAAGACAGGTCTTCCGGCAGGTGGGAGTTCCAGCTGCTCATCAGGTCCAGGACCCTGGCGTTTTCCGGAACAAGGCGCCGGTAGATGTCGGTCACCACCGCCCTGGCTCGGCTGTCCAGATGATTCACCATGCGGGGCTTTTCATAAAAGAGGGTGTCGGGCTGTTCGTCGGGCCGTTCAAACGGACGGCCGGTAAAAAAATCGGTGGCCCGTCCGTTGGCCCTGGCCTGAATGCCCGGCCCGTCGGTAATGGTTTCAAGCCAGGCAGTGGAGGTGCCGCCCCGCTCGTCGATTTTGTCAAACACTTTTTTCACCCGGGCCGTGACCCGCAGGGGCTTTCCGGCCAGGGGATGGTTGAAATCCGCCTTCAGGCGGTCGCCGTCTGTTTCCAGGCAGCGGAAAGGGGAGATGTTGCCTTTGAAAACACCCGGCACGTCCCTGAGCAGGCCGCTGGGGTAGAAACGTCCGTATTCCGGGATAATGGGCCTGCCGTCATCACGGATCCCTTCAAACTGGTTCGCGGCCAGGGTTTTGATCCGGCCGGCGTCCGGTCGGAATTCCAGGGCATTGTCCGGCAGGCACATTCCCACGGTATCTCCCGTCTGTTTTCCCATGACGGCTTCAAAAAAACCCTTGGGGAAACAGTCGCGCCAGAAATTGACTTTTCGGGCCATATAAGTATCGGTGTGGGAAATGCCCCCATGGTTCCATTCCACTTCAAACTCAATGGATGCCAGCGCATCCGGCGTAATCTGTCTCTGCATTGTTTTATTCTCTCCTTGTCGTTTCTGTCGGTATCAAAGTCAAAATAAGCATGAACCGTGCCATGTAAACAGGGCTTTCATCTTTATAAGAATCTGGTAAGGCGCCGGCCCGGGATTGCGGATATGAAATCCGGCATTACTTTATAGAAACAAAACAACCGGCAATCGGTGTCCAAAATCAAATTTAAAAAGGAAGTTTTGTGTTTATACCCACCTGAAGTTGAGAATTCGGACATAAAAGCCGAAACAAGGTCTCCTTGAGAAAAGCGGTTTTAAAATTCAGCCTGGACGTAAATGACAGTTTTCGCCCTTTGCGTGAGGGAAGCCCAGGGCCAAGCCGCGGGGCGCGCTTCTTTTGGAACTTTTCCTGGCGCCAGGAAAAGGGCACGGATGAAGGAAAGAGAGAAAATTTTTTAAAAGCTCACCGTACATTAAATTCGATTTCGATACCGATACCGATTTCGATCTGGATAAACAAATCAAAAGATGTACCGTAATGATTGGAACCGTTTTTAGGCAACAGTGACAACCGGCAAGGCCGGAGAAGAAGGATATCAACAATGAAAATCAAAATCGCAGCAGCCATGGTGATCGCTATGATGATAAGCACAAACGGGTTTTCGCAGTCGGCAGGAGAAAGACCGGCCGGATCGTCGGCCCTGAAAAAGGCCACGTTTGCCGGCGGATGTTTCTGGTGCATGGAGCCCCCTTTTGAAAAGCTGGACGGGGTGGTGGACGTGGTGTCCGGGTATACGGGAGGACGCACGGCCAACCCCACTTACAAGGAGGTCAGTGCCGGCAAAACAGGCCATCTGGAGGCGATTCAGGTGGTTTATGATCCAGAAAAAATTTCCTATGAAAAGCTGCTGGACGTGTTCTGGCGCCAGATCGACCCCACGGACGGCGGGGGGTCGTTCGTGGACCGGGGACCCCAGTACCGGTCCGCTGTGTTTTATCACGACGAGGCCCAGCGGGTCGCTGCCGGTGCGTCTAAAAAAGCGCTGGAGGAGTCCGGGCGCTTTGACCGTCCGGTGGTGACCGACATCCGGCCTTACATGGCGTTTTACCCGGCTGAAGATTACCATCAGGATTTTTCCCGGACCAACCCGTCCCATTACAAGCGGTATCGCACCGGATCCGGCCGGGACCGCTATATCGAAAACATATGGGAAAAACCGGCACAGCGGACCGCGCCGGCGCCCGAAGCCAGGCCGTGGAATCAGGGGAAGTATGTCCGGCCTTCCGATGCTGAATTGAGGCAGCGGCTTACCGAAACGCAGTATGGCGTGACCCGCAAGGACCGGACCGAGCCGCCTTTCAAAAATGAATACTGGGACAACAAGAAGGCCGGCCTGTACGTGGATGTGGTCTCGGGAGAGCCGCTGTTTTTATCCACCGACAAGTTTGACTCCGGAACCGGCTGGCCCAGCTTTACCCGGCCTGTTTCGCCCGACGCCGTGGCCGAAAAGCAGGACCGCAGTCTGTTCATGACCCGCACTGAAGTGAGAAGCCGTCTGGCCGACTCCCACCTGGGCCATGTGTTTGACGACGGTCCGCCGCCCACGGGCATGCGTTACTGTATCAATTCGGCGGCCCTGCGGTTTATCCCGGCAGAGGAACTGGAAGCCCGGGGGTATGGCGAGTACGTGAGGCTTTTAAAATAAGGCCCTGCCGTTTTTCCCGGAATCGTATCGGGGCCGGAATCGGTTTTTTATTGCCCGCGGTTTGATCTGGTTAAAGTGTCTGGCTGCATTATTCCGCACAGGTCCGGGAGACCCGGCGCAATCCTTCGATCAGTTCAGGCTTTACCACCGTACCCAGGCTCAGGGCCTGTTGGCATTGGGCCTCGGCGCAATCGAACAGTCCCAGGTTGAAGCAGGCGATGGCGGCCAGATGATGGGCCTCACCGTTTTGCGGGTCCAGGTCCAGGGCCTTTTGCAGAACCGGCAGGGCGCGGTCCGCCCGGCCGGTGTTGAGCAGGGCGTTGCCCAGGTTGACAGCGTGTTTTGCCAGGTCCGGACGCAGTTCCATCGCCTTTTCAAAGCAGGGGACGGCCGCGTCGTGGCGCCTGATTTTTCCATAGGCCGTGCCCAGGTTGTTCCACGCGGCATAGGAGAGCGGATTTTTTTCAACCACGCTTTTCCACAGGGAGACCTCGTTCCTGTAATTGTTCACGAGGGACGCGCTTTTTACGCTCAGCAGGGTTATGACGAGCACGGCCGCGCACCGGCCCGACCATTTCGCGATGGTTGCCGTTCTGCCGTGCGCGGAAAAGCGCACCCTGATTTTACTC
>JBMORB010000045.1:0-4044 GCA_049320925.1 Thermodesulfobacteriota bacterium
CGATCACGATCTCGCCGTTTTTGATGCCTTTCTGATCGGCCAGTTCCTGGCTGATCTCCACGAACATGGATGGCTCCAGTTCGGCCAGCCACGGCTGCCACCGGGTCATCAGTCCGGTCTGCCAGTGCTCGGTCACGCGGTATGTGGTGCACACGAGCGGGTACTTCGGATCGTTGGTGGCCCGCATGTTCATGTTGTTCGTCAGGCCGTCCCGGTCCCAGCGCTTGATGGCCGGGCTCACGAACTGGGGCGACAGCGGGTTTCTGTCCAGCGGGCTTTCCAGGGGCTCGTAGTGCTCCGGGAAAGGCCCGTCGGCCAGGCCAGGCCCGAAGATATGGCCGTGCCCTTCCGCCTGCATAAAGAAGGGATACCGGGATTTTGCACCGGCGGACAGAGGGGGCCAGCCGCCGTCGGGAACGTCCCCCCGCCATACGCCGAGGTGCCACTCGATCACCGGCTTGTTGGGCGCCCAGGGCTTGCCGTTCAGATCCACCGAGGCCCGGTTGTAGATGATTCTCCGGTTCATCGGCCAGCACCAGGCCCAGCCGGGATAGAGGCCGATGCCGGAAGGATCTTCCTTTCTGCGCCGGGCCGACATGTTGCCTTCCTGGGTGTAGGAGTTGCAGTAGATCCAGTTGCCCGACGAGGTGGAGCCGTCGTCACTTAAGTAGGTGAAGTCGGGCACCAGATCGCCGCTGTTAAAAAGTCTTCCCCTGACCACTCTGTTTTCCAGGAAGTAGCCGTTGATCTCCCTGGCCACCATGTGGGGGTCGATGTGCTTGGGGTTGCCGTCCCGGTCCTTGGGGCCGTATTCCCATCGAAGCTTGAGAATGGGATCCGGGAACGCGCCTTTTTTCTTCTTGTAAAGCGCTTTGAGCCGGATATACAGATCGTTGATGATGTCCCCGTCGGGCAGGGCCTGTCCGGGCGGTTCCACTGCCTTGTATCGCCACTGCATCCAACGGCCGCTGTTGCTTATGCTGCCTTCTTTTTCATAGGAAGCCGCGCAGGGCAGCAAAAAGACTTCCGTTTTGATCTTTTCCGGCTCCATGCCCGGCCCTCTCCAGAAGGAACCGGTTTCGTTGTCGAACAGGTTGACGTTGACCAGCCAGTCCAGCTTGGTCATGGCCTGGCGGGTTTTGTTGGCATTGGCGCCGCTGCACGTGGGGTTTTGCCCCCACGAGAAGAAGCCGGTGAACTTCTCCTGGTAAAGTTGGTCGAAAATCGTCAGCCAGGAGTAGTCCACCCCGTCATCCAGCTTGGGAAGATAGCGGTAAGCGTCCTCAAGGGGGACATCCTTTCCGAACATTTCCCGAAGCAGGCTGGCGCTGTATTTGGGGTAGTTGCTCCACCAGTTGGCGCTCATGGGGTCGGCTGTTTTCGGCGTGCTCGCCTCGTTATGGGTCTTGAACGCGGACTGGGAGGCCCTGGGTGTTTTCAGGTAGCCGGGCAGGATGTGAAACAGCAGGGCATGGTCGGTGGAACCCTGGACGTTGGATTCTCCGCGCAGGGCATTGATCCCGCCGCCGGCCATTCCCATGTTGCCCAGCAGGAGTTGAATGATGCTCATGGCCCGAATATTCTGGACCCCCACTGTGTGCTGGGTCCAGCCCATGGCATACAGAACCGTGCCGGTCTTGTCCGGGGCGCCGGACTTTGCATAGGTGGAATAGACCGCTTCCAGCCTGTCCTTGGGGGTGCCGGTAATGGCGGAGACGATGTCCATGGTGTAGCGGGAAAAATGTTTCTTGAGCAACTGAAAGACGCAGTTGGGGTCCGTCAGAGTTTTGTCTTTCCTGATGATGCCGTTTTCGTCCTTCTGATAAGCCCAGGTGGTTTTATCGTATTTCCCGTCCACATAGCCTTCCGCCGTTTTCAGGGCACTCAACCCCGAAAAGACCCCTTCGTTGTCGCCGGGCATTTTGAATTCAGGGCTGATCAGGAAGGAGGCGTTGGTGTATTCCCGGACATAGGTTTCAAAATAGAGACGTTTTTCCAGAATGTATTTGATCATGCCACCCAGGAAGGCGATGTCGCTTCCGGAGCGCAGCGGAGCGTAAATGTGCGCCTTTTTGGAGGTTCTGGTGTAACGGGGATCGACGCTGATCAGGGTGGCCCCCTTTTCAATGGCCTTCAGGATCCATTTAAAGGAGATGGGGTGGTTTTTAACCGGGTTGCTCCCCATGGCCAGGATATAGTCGGCATTCTTGATGTCGATCCAGTGATTGGTCATTGCACCGCGTCCGAACGACTCTCCCAGAGCCGCTACAGTTGCGGAGTGTCAGATACGCGCCTGGTGTTCGATGTACACCAGGCCCATGGCGCGCAGAAACTTCTGGTAGATGTAGCACTCCTCGTTGTCCAGGGCCGCGCTGCCCAGGGACGCGATGCCCATGGTCCGGTTGACTTCCTGGCCCCTGGCGTTGACAGCTTCAAAACTGGCGTCACGGGACGTCTTGATGTTGTTCGCGATCTTGTCCAGGGCAAAGTCCCAGGACACCTCCTTCCACTGGGTGGCGTAGGGCGCGCGGTACAGGGGAACCGTGAGCCGGTTGGGGTTGTTGTGCGAGAGCTGGTAGACCGACATGCCCTTGCTGCAGAGGCTGCCTTCGTTGATGGGATGATCCGGGTCTCCTTCGGTGTTGACCACCCTGCCGTTGATGGTGTGCACCAGAATGCCGCACCCCACGGCGCAGTACGGGCAGATGGTGGTGGTCTGCTTTGCGTGCAGGGTCCTGAGTGAGTAGGCATACGCCTCGATGGGCGTAAGATCAAGACCCAGCGTGCCAAAGGCGATCCCCGCGATGGATGCGCCCGAGAACTTGAGAAACTGACGCCGGTTGATGTCCATAATTACCTCCTTTTTGCGTTGAGCGCTTTGAGCTCTTTCCCGAATTTATGTTCAAAGGCGGTCTTGACGATCCCGGCGGCCCAGGCAGGCTCCGTGATCCGGTCGCAGTTGATCACCATGTCGAATTCCTCCGGGCTCTGGGTCTCCTTCCGGTACACCGCCTTAAAAAAATCCCGCTGTTCTTTATCGATCATGGTCAACTGTTTGTCGGCTTCCGCCTCGTTCATGCCGTATGCCTGGGCGATGCGTTTGATTCTCGGCCCCCGGCTGCAGATAAACCGGACCGTCAGGGTGCGGTCCCGGGGGAGCACCAGATAGGCGCCCCGGCCGATGAAAATCGTCGGGCTCAGGTTGGCGATGGAAAAGATGGCGGAAAACAGCTGTTTCGTGGTCTTTGACATGTCAAAAGCCTTGTCCCCGGCCATCATCATCAAATACTGGGTGATGATGTCCGGATACTGTTCGTTGAAGAACCGAACGGCCCGATCGCTAAGAGCGGCTTCTTTCCCAACGTGTTCCAGTATATCCCGGTCCACCACCCGGTAGCCGAGCGATTTTGCCAGGATATCGGCGATTTCCATGACGCCGCATCCGATGGGCCGGGAAAAACAGATGGTGGGCGGCATGTCGGGCTTGATGGGGCTGGGCTTTTTCCCGGTTTTCTGCCGTTCCCAGTCATGAATATAGCCGCCGATCATCTGATCGATTTCCGTGCCCTTGCGCCGGTGCTTCCGGACATACTCCCAGGGTACCTGCGAGTTATGTGAAGTGTTTGCCGTCATGATCCGCTCCCTCCCTTTTTTATGGCGTTCTGTTTGTGTCAGGACGCATACACACTTTTTAAAATCGCGTCACAGTCCGGGCCGACGATGCTCATCAGTTCCGTGAACAGGTGGGTGAAGTTCAGTACGCCCACCACCTTCCCGTTGTGTGTCACCAGCAGTTCCCGGACCTGCAGTTTAAACATGGAGTATATGGCCCAGTTGATCGTGTCGTCTTCTTTTAACACCACGTGTACCGGTGCCATGCAGTCCCGGATGTTTTTCCTGGATTCGGTTTTCACCAGGTCGTAAAAACTCTGGTGCAGCCAGGCAAATCGCTCCTGAATTTCCGACACATCTTCGGCGACCTGTTTAACCCTGGAGGAGAGCAGGGTATTGAGGGCCCGCAGTTCAACGGTTTTCGATGTGTCA
>JBMORB010000046.1:0-4038 GCA_049320925.1 Thermodesulfobacteriota bacterium
TGCCGCGGAAGAAAGACACTGATCTTTTGCCAAGGGGGGCGACTGTGGCAAGACTTTCCAAATGTTCTGTTTTCAAATTCAGTGTGTCCTGCGCTTCTTTACCCGTTGTGGCGCCAGAAAGTCAGAAGCAGCGCCAACGATCGATGGTAAGAATAGTCGCGGAGCGGGCGATGATGCCGCCTCTCCCGGCTTAACCGTTGATTGAATAAATCAAAAGCCCGAAAAAATTTATGCCGATAATTTACGCAGGGCGATATACATTGTTCATTAAATTCAACTTCGTGGTCTGGCGAAACAAAAGATAATCCGGGAAGGCGAAAGATGATACACGCCAATGAAATCGTGATGCTGGCCCTGGGAGTGGGGAGCCTGGCGTTTATCCTGATGTACAGGTCTCGTCTGGCATCCGTGCCCGCCCGGCATTTGCTGCTGACGGCATACGGGTTTTTTCTGGCGGCCTGCCTGTTGACCGTGTTTGAAGGTTTTTTCTGGACGGGCGTTTTTAATTTTCTGGAGCATCTCTGCTATGCGTGCGGAACGTTGGCCCTGGCCGACTGGTGCCGGCGCATGGCGTTTTCCAAAGCGCAGCGGGACCCCTGATGACGATCATTTTACTGGACTCCATATCTCTTCTTGCCGCGGCGGCGGCCGTGCTGTTTCTGGCCTCCGGCTGGAAACACTTGGCCGGAACCGATGTTCGCATGCTGCTGGCCGCGCTGCTGACGCTGAACCTGTTTTATGTGGCGTGCATGTGGATGGAATGGGTCGGGCTGACCGCGGCGCTCGACAAATACGAGGATTTTATCGGCGCCCTCATGCCCATGTTCTGGGCTTTTGTTTTTTACGCCCACATTCAGCGGGGAATGAACCTGGAAATTCGGAAAAGCGAGGAAAATCTCAGGGTGACGCTGGATTCCATCGGTGACGGGGTGATCGCCACCACCCGCCGGGGCACGGTCAGCCGCATGAACCCCATGGCGGAGAAACTGACCGGCTGGACCATGGAAGAGGCCCTGAACCGGCCCCTGACCGATGTCTTCAATATCATCAATGCCCGGACCGGGGAGCCGGCCGTCAATCCCGTGACCCGGGTGCTGGAAACCGGCCATGTGATGGGGCTGGCCAACCATACCAAGCTGATTGCCCGGGACGGCACCGAATATCACATCGGTGATGCCGCGGCGCCTATCCGCGACTCCGCCGGCCGGATCATCGGCATGGTGCTGGTTTTTCGTAACGTGACCGAGGAATACCGGCTGCGTGAAAGAATTACGGAAAACGAGGAACGGATGAAGCTGGCCCTTGAAGGCGCCGATCTGGGCACATGGGACTGGAACCTTCAGACCGGCGAAGTGCGGTTCAACCGGCGGTGGGCGGAAATCGTCGGGTTCAGACCGGAAGAGATCGCGCCTCACGTCAGCACCTGGGAAAACCTGATTCATCCCGATGATGTTCAGCATGTCATGGACGCCCTGACCGCGCACCTGGCCGGCCGTACCGATGTGTATGAAACCGAGCACCGCCTGAAACACAAGTCGGGCCAGTGGTGCTGGGTGCTGGACAGGGGCCGGGTCATCGCCCGGGCCCCGGACGGGCAACCTCAGCGCGCCTGCGGCACGCACCTGGACATTACCGCCCGCAAACGCCTTGAGGACCAGATTCGCCGTGCCCATCGAATGGAAGCCATCGGCCGGCTGGCCGGCGGCGTGGCCCACGATTTCAACAACCTGCTTTCCCCGATCCTCGGTTATGGCGAAATGCTGGTGACCGACCCGGCCATCACCGGCGACCGGCGGCGGTTCTTAAATGAAATACTTCACGCGGGTTTCCGCGCCCGGGAACTGGTGCGCCAGCTGTTGACCTTCAGCCGTAAACAGACCCTGGAATTCAGGCCCGTCGACATCAATGAGACGATCCGTGATTTTGAAAAACTGCTGCGGCGCACCATTCCCGAGGATATCGAGATCCGTACGGCCCTTTCCAGGGATATTCGAGTGATAAAGGGGGATGTCGGGCAGATTGAGCAGATCATCATGAACCTGGCGGTCAATGCCGCCGACGCCATGCCGGATGGCGGCCGGCTGTCCATTGAGACGGCCGTGTGCGAACTGGACGCGGAATATGCCACGACCCATTCGACCGTGGTGCCGGGATGGTACGTGATGCTGGCCATCAGCGATACGGGGTGCGGCATGGACCCGGACACCAGCGAGCGCGTTTTTGAGCCGTTTTTTACCACAAAAGGGGAGCTCGGAACCGGCCTGGGGCTGTCCACGGTTTTCGGCATTGTAAAACAGCACGGCGGCAACATCTGGCTGTACAGCGAACCGGGCCGGGGCACGACCTTTAAGATTTTCCTCCCCGTCGCCGATGATGTGCCAGTGGGCGACAAACCCGTCGAAAGACCCGCTTCCGCTGTCAGGGGCACGGAGACCATTCTATTGGTGGAAGACAACGACCCGGTGCGCCTGATGGTCCACGCGGTTCTCGAACAGCAGGGATACAGGGTGCTGGCGGCCAGGGGAAGCGACGAGGCCTTAAAAATCCTGTCTGGCTATGACGGTCCGGTGCACCTGCTGTTGACCGACGTGGTGATGCCCGGAACCAACGGCAGAGAACTGTACGAAAAGGCCGTTTCCCAGCGACCCGGCCTGAAGGTGCTGTACATGTCGGGTTACACCGGGGATGTGATTACGTTTCGCGGCGTTCTGAACGAGGGGGTCCAGTTTATCCAGAAGCCGTTTTCCACCAAAGACCTGGCTCACAAGGTCAGGGAGGTTCTGATCCAGGACTCCTGACGGAAACGCCGGGACTTTCCACTTCTCATCCTGCTGAAACCGTAGTAATAGAAAACATTCAGAGAAAAACAACGCGCCCGGATACTTCATGAAATATCCGGGCTGATCATACTCACCATGCCAACGATGATACAGCCGGTCAACAGCAGTTTGAAGCGCGGGGCGCCCTCCCTGTCGCCCGCGGTGTTTCTGGATCGCGACGGCACGATTATCGAGGATCGCGGCGATTTGCGCCACCCTTCGCAGGTGGTGTTCTTCAGGGAAACGGCGGACGCCCTGCGCCGCCTGGGAGAACGGTTCCACCTTTTCATCGTCACCCAGCAGTCCGGAGTGGCCAGAGGAATACTGTCCATGGGGGATGTCGAGTCCGTTAACCGGCATGTTATCTCGCATCTGGAGGAGGCCGGCGTCCGCATTGTGAAGACCTATGTCTGCCCCCATGAGCGCTCGGACGGCTGCCGCTGCATGAAGCCGAATCCTTATTTCCTAATGGAAGCCGAAAGGCACTACGCAATTGATTTAAAGAGATCCTTTGTCATCGGCGATCATCCTCATGATGTGGACCTTGCGATAAATGCCGGGGCTGCAGGGATCTATGTCCTTTCCGGGCATGGGGCAAAACACCGGGAAGAGATAGCCGGGGAAATTCTTGTGGCGGAAGGCATTCGGGAGGCCGCCGACATTATTCTGGGATACGGAGACAACGCATGAAAGCCAAACGAAAACGGGATGTGGAAGAGGGATATCCAAAGGCCGATTTTGCGGCCAAGCTGCGGCGCCTGGCGGATGCGGTTGAAAACGACCGGCGGTTTGCCATCCAGGTTGCCGGCGAACGCATTCATGTGCCGGCCCGCGCCGTGTTTAATATTGAACACGAACGGTCCGGCGGAGAAGAAGAAATCGAGTTCCAGATCAAGTGGAAACGGAAATAAACCGGCGCAAGGTGCTGCCTGTGCCGGGATCAAGCAGCCTGCCCGCTTTATCCCGAAAAACCCGTTTGTCGGCTGCGCCGCCAAGGGCGAAAACTGCCGTTGACGCACGGATACCGCGGGAAACCTTCGGGCCGGAAAAAACAGCGGAGGGTGAATGCAGGGACCGATTCTTACATATCGCAGCGTGGTGTACCCGTGGCAGTGCGACCATGTGGGCCACATGAACGTCATGTGGTATGTGGGCAAGTTTGACGAGGCCACATGGCAGTTCTTCAATGCCCTGGGCCTGACGCCTTCCTATCTTCGCT
>JBMORB010000047.1:0-4024 GCA_049320925.1 Thermodesulfobacteriota bacterium
CAGCCCTGGCCGTGCTGGGAATTGTCCTGAACCGGTTCAATGTCAGCCTGATCGCCTTTAACTGGCAGCTTCCGGCAGGCGACCGGTACTTTCCTTCGCTGGGAGAAATCGGTATTTCGGTTTTTCTGGTGGTTGTCGGCATCCTGGTGTTCCGCTTCATCGCCAGCCACATGCCGATCCTTTATGAACACCCGGACTACATCGAGGCCGAACCGGAGGCACAGGCGGAGACGGGGCATCACCGCTGACAAAAAAACCGGCTTTCATAAAGCCACATATTCGCAGAGGGAACTATGGAAAGCGCGATTCACACCCTGCATGAATTCATGCTGAGGACCGAAAGCATCACCTATATACTGATTGTCGCCGGTCTGATCGGCATCACCCTGTTCTGGCGGTTTTTGACGGAACGGGACGAATAAGACAAAACCCGCCGTCAACCGCGACGTCGGTATGAGGACAAACCTTTTCAAGGAGTATGATCATGTATGATCTTGTCACGGGCCCGCTGGCATGGCTTGCTTTTACGGTCTTCTTTGTCGGGCTCGCCGTCCGGCTGGTCCGGTACATCCGCGGCCTGGACTGGCAGAAGGACCGCGTCACCTACCGTGTCAACACGTCGTACGGCGTCAAAGGGGCACTGCGTTCGATTGTCTTCTGGCTGGTTCCCTACAAGACCTCCGGCTGGCGGACCAACCCCGTGATGACGGTCCTCTTTTTCGTGATGCACGTGGGCCTGCTGGTGACACCAATCTTTCTAAAGGCCCACAACTACATGCTGCATGACGCCTTCGGCATTTCCTTGCCAACTATTCCGGACGGGCTGGCCGACCTGCTGACCATCGCCGTGATGGCGGCCGCGCTTTTCATTCTGCTGCGTCGTCTGGCCCTGCCCGAAGTCCGCATCATCACCGACTGGAAGGACATCCTGGTGCTGGCTATTGCCGTGGCGCCTTTTGTCACCGGATTCTGCGCCTACCACGAAGTGGGCAGCTACGATTTCTGGATCGTGGCCCATATTCTGAGCGGTGAAATCATGCTGGTGGCCATTCCCTTTACCAAGCTTTCCCACTTCCTGCTCTTCTTCCTCTCCAGGGCTCAGCTTGGCATGGACTTCGGCATCAAACGCGGCGGCATGAAGAACAAGGGCTTTGCATGGTAAACAACCGCCGGACACCGGCGGCGGGAATAAACACACGAACCGTATGTGTTGACGGAACCATCAGTATAAGGATAAACGATCATGCCTGAAGGAACACTGTGCAACCGGAAAATGGTCAACGAGCAGGAGTATCTCTCCGCTCTCCTGGCGGACAAGCTGGGCAAGCAGTACTACGCGGAGCTGAACCAGCTGGATGTGGACCACAAAAAACTGGTCGACACCCTGTCAAAGACCTGGAAGTCCCGCTTTCAAGCCTGGCTGGAAATCTGCGCCCACTGCGGCATGTGCGCGGACAGCTGTTTTTTCTACCTGGCCAACAATAAAGACCCCAGACAGGTGCCCTCCTACAAGATTCAATCCACCCTGGGCCGGCTGGTCAAGGCCCCCCACAAGGCGGACAACGCCTTCATGCAGTACTGCATGGACACGGCCTGGGGCAAATGCACCTGCTGCAACCGCTGCGGCACCTACTGCCCCTTCGGCATCGACATGGGCGTCATGTTCGGCTACCTGCGGGGGGTGCTCTTCTCCCAGGGCTTTGTGCCGTGGGAGCTCAAGATCGGCTCGGGCATGCACCGCATCTACCGGGCCCAGATGGACGTTACCCCCGAAGACTGGGTCGACACCTGCAACTGGATGGCCGAAGAAAACGAGGAAGAGTATCCGGGCCTGGAAATTCCCATCGACAAGGTGGGCGCGGATATCATGTACACGGTCAACGCCCGTGAACCCAAGCACTACCCCCAGGACATCGCCGAAGCGGCCATTCTCTTTCACATCGCCGGCGAAAACTGGACCGTGCCCAGCGAAGGATGGGAAGAGACCAGCCTGGCCATGTTCGCCGGTGACTGGGAAGCCTGCAAGATGCAGGTGGAATCGGTGTACGCGGCCATGGAACGGCTCAAGCCCAAACGGATGGTGGTCACCGAATGCGGCCATGCCTACCGGGCCACGGTGATCGAAGGCCCCTACTGGGCCGGACTTCCGTCCGGCAAAACGCCGGTGGAAAGCTTTCACTACGTGGAGTGGGTGGCCGAGGCCCTGCGCACAGGCAAGCTCAAAATCGACCCGGCCAAAAAGATCAAGGAGCCGGTGACCTACCAGGACTCCTGCAACTATATCCGCAACGCCGGACTGGCCGACATTCCCCGGGAAATCATGAGCTACATCGCCGAGGATTTCCGGGAAATGAAGCCCTGCAGGGAGCACAACTTCTGCTGCGGCGGCGGGGGCGGTATGAACGGCCTGGGCCGCTACCGGGAACAGCGCAACATCGGCCTGAAAGTCAAACGGGACCAGATCCTGGCCACGGGCGCCAAGCTGGTGGTTTCGCCCTGCCATAACTGCTGGGACGCCATACGGGATATGGAAGAGGTTTACAAGATCGGCATCCGGTGGAGCTTTTTAAAACCGCTGCTGCTGGACATGGTGATTGTGCCGGATCATCTGAAACCCCAGGAGTAGGCATGCCGGGGCCGGCAATGTGCGAAAAGGCCAACACAGAAAAGCGTTCGATACAGGGGTGACACTTATGTTTAAAAAAATCATGTTTGCGACAACCGCTTCCCCGGCATGCGATCATGCCGCCCGGGTGGCCTTTGACATGGCCGGCCGCTATCAATCGGACCTGACCGTACTGCACGTGCTGGGGGTTCCGTCCAGGGGCTTCGGCCAGTATGTCACGGACGTGAGGACCGGCGAGCAACTGGTGCCCGACGAAGACTACATCGCATGGGTGACCGAAGAGATGAAAACCACCTATGCCAATCAGATCAAAAGCTGCCCCCGGTGCCGGATGGAGGCCGTGGCCGGCATTCCGCACACGGAGATCCTGCGATATGCCCGCAAGCTGGACGCCGACCTGATCGTCCTGGGAGGCCACACCAAGGACCGGGAAAACGAGGGGTACACCTACCGCAACATGGCCGGCAGCACCCTGCAGTCCGTGGCCAGAAGCGCCCGCTGCCCGGTGCTGGTGGTGTCCCGGCCCGCCGCCTCCTTCTGGGGCGGATTTTCCAACATCGTGCTGGGCACCGATTTCTCGAAGGCCTCGGAGCACGCCTTCCGGTTCGCCCTGTCGGCGGCCGGACAGCTCGGGTGCCGCCTGCATATTTTCCACGCCCTGGATATCAGCGGCATGCATGCCGGCAAGGTGCTGGAACAGGACGAAATAGAAGACAAGCTGCGTGACAGTCTTAACGCCATACGCCGCAAGTATGTGTCCCAGATGAAGGACTTTAAAAACTATGAAATGGACGTATGGGAAGGCGTTCCCTACGTGGAAATCGTCAAGTACGCCCGGGAAAAATTCGCCGACCTGATCGTGATGGCCCATCACACGGCTTCCCGGGACGCGGACAAGGCCGCCCTGGGCAGCACCATGGAACAGGTGGTGCTGCGCGCCACCTGCCCGGTGATCAGCGTCAACCATCCGGACAAGGTGCCACAGGGCGCATAAGGCAGCAACCCCTTGCAGAGAGAGGTGTCAACATGGCAAAGAAAATCATGATCGTCGACGATGATCCCAACATCATCAGCTATCTGACCGACTTTTTTTCAGACAACGGGTATGTCACCTGCTCGGCCTCGGACGGCCGGTCGGCCCTGGATGTGGCCAAAAAGGAAAAACCTGACCTGATCACTCTGGACCTGGAGATGCCCGAGGAATGGGGTCCCCGCTTTTACCGCAAGATGGCCCAGGACCCTGAAATCAAAAACACGCCGGTCATTGTCATCAGCGGCCTGTCCGGCAACCAGTACGCCATTCAGAAGGCCGTGGCCAGCATCAGCAAGCCCTTTGACCGCGCAGAACTGATCAAAATCGTCAGGGACGCCATTGGTGATGCAAAATGACACCACATC
>JBMORB010000048.1:0-4017 GCA_049320925.1 Thermodesulfobacteriota bacterium
CCGTTTTGCTGTTTCCAGGGAGGAAAGATGCCTGAACCGTCCGGAGCCATGAAGCTCAAAGGGGAATTTTTAATTGCCATGCCCCAGCTGGCGGACCCCAACTTTCGGCAGACCGTGGTGTGCATCCGCGAACACTCGCCGGAAGGGGCCCTTGGCCTGATTGTCAACCGGATCTACCCGAACCTGACGGCAAAGGATATTTTTGAAGAGCTCAAAATGGAGTTTGATCCGCAAAGCGGGCATATCCCGGTTCACAACGGCGGGCCGGTTCATACGGGCGACCTTTTTGTGCTTCACGAACCGCCCTTTGGATGGGAAGGGTGCCGGCCCATGCGGCCAGAACTGGCCCTGACCAACACAAAAGATATTCTCATGGCCATTGCCCAGGGGAAGGGCCCCCGGCGGTTCCTGGTTCTTCTGGGGTATGCCGGCTGGGGACCGGGGCAGCTGGAGACGGAACTCAAGGAAAATTCCTGGCTCACGGTGCCCGTGAATGCCGGCATTATTTTCGACGCCCCCCTGAACCGGCGGTGGGCCGATGCCCTGAAGCTGATGAACATTGCTGATCCCGCCTTTCTTTCCGGCGTATCGGGCCGCGCCTGACCTTTCCGGATGTTCTTCAGGTTATCCTTTCTCTTGCGGCCGTGTTTCTTTGTCGTAAGGATTCCCCGCATTGCCGAGGCAACCCCGTATGTGGTGGTTAATGTCTTGAAATGAAAAGGCCGCCGGTGTATGGTAATTTTTTTCTTTTTAACCCTGACGGAACAAGAAAAGTATGAAAACCTACCCGGCGCTCAAGGAAGAACTCAGGCTGCTGAATAACGCCTTACTGGACCGCATGGCCGAGGTCGAGGCCATGCCCGGCGTCGGCGCCGGGGCTTTTGAGGATTGGCAGACCACCTGCCGCGCCATTATGCGGCAGCTGAACGAGGATGTCGTCCGGGTGGCCGTGGTGGGCCCCATCAAGTCGGGCAAGAGCACGGTGGTCAACGCGATGTTTCGGGGGGACTACCTGAAACGCGGGGCCGGCGTGGTGACCTCCATGGTCACAAAGGTCCGCAGCGGGCGTAAGCTGCGGGCCCGTCTGGTTTTTAAAACCTGGGAAAAAATCAATTCCGATATCGAGCGGGCCGTGGTGATGCTGCCCACCATGCAGATTTCTTCGGACGGAACGGGCCTGGATATCCGCGATGAGGCCACCCGCAAGGCTCTGGCCCAGGCGCTTGATGGTCTGCCCAGGGAGTACCTGATCGCGAAAGACAGCCGGAACATTAACAGTGTGCTTCTGGCCAACTATCTTGCCGGTTACGACGCAGTGGCTTCTATCATCGGCTCCGATACCACAACCCGGATTTTTGAGCAGGACCAGTTCGCCCGGCACCGGGATTTCGCCGGCGACGACCGGCTGGCGGTCTACCTGGAGGACATTCAGCTCGATATCGATTCCGTGGACATGGACCCCGCCATAGAGATTGCCGACTGCCAGGGCAGTGACTCACCCAACCCGCTGCATCTGGTCCGCATTCAGGATTACCTGATGCTGACGAATCTTACGGTCTATGTGATCAGCAGCCGCACCGGCATGCGCCAGGCCGATATCAACTTTCTGTCCATTATCGACCGGATGGGAATAGCGGATAACCTGATTTTTGTGGTCAACTGCGACCTGGATGAACACGAAACACTTAAAAGCCTGACCACGCTTGTGGAGCGGATTCGAAATGAGATTTCCCTGATCAGAGCCAACCCGGAAGTGCACCCGTTCTCCGGCCTTCTTAACCTTTTTCGGTCCCAGGGGGGCGACCGGCTCGGCGATAAGGACGCCCGGCGACTGGCTATCTGGCAGATGGATGATGCGCTGGTCCGGTTCTCCGATGACGGCACTCGCTCCTTTGAAGCGTCGCTTTACCACAAGCTGAACCGGCAGCGCTACTCTCTGTTGCTGAAAAATCACGCCCACCGGCTGTCTCTGGTGGCTGCCGGCCTTTCCCAGTGGGCGTCGGCCAACCTGCGTGTGCTGAAGGAAGACGAACAAAGCGCCACGGCTATTTTTGACGCCACCCGGCGACAGAAGGAGAAACTGGACCGGGCCGGTTCCCTTTTGAAAAGCACGCTGGACGGGTCGGCCCGGCGGCTGAAAGGCGAACTCAAGACCGATGTGGATCGATTTTTTGATCCGCGTTCCGGGAGTGTTCTGCCTGACCTGACGGCTTTCATACGGAACTATCAGGCCGATCTGGACAAGTATGCGCCCAGCATCGCCACCGCCGGATTTTCCAGCATCCTCTACATGGTGTTTCAGGAGTTCAAACAGGCGCTGGATGTTTTCATGGCCGAAAGCGTGAACCCCAGGGTCATGGGATTTATCCGCAAACAGGAACAGAAAATCGCCGACTACTTCGAGCAGATCGCCGATTCCTATGACGGCATGGCCAGGGATGCCATCGCTGCGTACAAGCGGGCCATGGAGGAGATGAGAATTTCCACCCGCGCCGCGGACCTGGGGCCGGTCAAAGCCAGGGACATGTCGCTGGTCAAGGCGGAAAACCGGGTGAACCTGCCGCCATCCGTGTTTGTAATGAACTATACCGGTACCATCCGCACCGAGGCGGTAATGCGGCTGGGCGTCTATTCGATGGGGAAATTCATCAAAAAACTTTTGAAAAAACCGATTGCCACGGAGCAGGAAGGCGAACTTCGGGCGCTGAAGGACGGCATGGCCCGTATTCAGCGGGAAACGGAAAAAAGCATTCTGTTCCATTTCAAGAGCTACAGAGAGAACATCAAGTTCCAATACGTGCTGAAGCTGGTGGACGCCGTGTCCGACGGATTTTATAACGCGGTCCTGGACCGGTTTCGGGCCTACAGCGCCGATATCTCCGGTATTCGGGAGGCGGTGGCGGGGAAACAGGTGAATAAGGAGCAAATGGCCGGCCTTCTGGAGCAACTGCTGGCCGCCGCCGCCGATGCCGAGAGGAAAATCGCGCTGCTGTCCGAAGACATCGTTTCCGCGGCGGACCGGCAGGTTTAACCCGGACATTTCACAAATTGATTTGGCCGCGGATGTAAGACGCAGGACGTGAAGCTCTGGCCAATTTACCGACATTTCGCATTTTGCATGGGGCTCTACACATGTCAAAAATTCTCATTAAATATTCGAGTTAAGGAAAGGGGACAGGCATGAGCAGGATTATCGCCGTGGCCAATGAAAAGGGTGGGGTGGGCAAAACCGCCTTGGCCATCAACCTGGGGGCGGCCCTGTCACTGGAAAACAAGCGGGTGCTGGTGGTGGACATGGACCCCCAGCATAACGCCACCATCGGCCTGGGGGTCGAGGTGGGGGAGGGCATGCCCACAATTTACGACCTGGTTGCGGGAACCGGTGACGTGACCGTGAAAGATGCCATCGTGAAAACCCGCTGGGAAAACCTGGATATGATCCCGTCCCATGAGGACCTGGCCGGCGCAGAGGTGGAGATCATCAACACGCCGGGCCGGGAGCGGAGGCTGGCCGATGCCATGGGTGGCGTGGACGGGGACTACGATTTCGTGCTGGTGGATACCCCTCCCAGTCTTTCGCTGCTGACCGTCAACGTGTTCGCCTACGTGCGGGAGGTGATCATTCCCTGCCAGATGCATCCCTATTCCTACGCGGCCCTGGAGAGCCTGTTCGATACCCTTTCCATCATTCGTGAAGAGATCAACGGCAGCCTTGGCGTCACCGCCATTGTACCTACCTTTTATGACCGGCGGACGGGTTTGAGCGCCATGATCAGGGAAAAACTTTTAAAGGACAGTCGTTACAGGGACCTGGTGTCCGATACGGTGATCAGGACCAACACGGCCGTTGCCTACAGCACCGAGGCCGGCCAGCCGGTGGTGTTTTCCAGTCGGCGCAGTTATGGAGCGTGGGACTATAGCCGGCTGGCCGAGGAGATTCTGGCCTCCCGGTAGCAGGCGTTCCTTATTCACAGGGAAAAATCACCGTTGTCTCAAAACGGTTTTCATCATGACGGC
>JBMORB010000049.1:0-4010 GCA_049320925.1 Thermodesulfobacteriota bacterium
GCAAAGGCGTGCTGCAGATGTTGAAAACCGGCAGGTCCCTGTTACGAAAGGTGATCAGGTCCCCCATGCCGTCGCACCATACCACCAGGGCGTCATACCCTTTGAGGTCGAGCTTCCGGCACATGATTGCCAGGGCCACGCCCAGCACCGAGGCCATGTCCCGCCGGACCGACAGCCGCCCGGCTTCGATCACGCGAAGCCGGGCGAATTCGGGAAACGTATTTTCCCGGTCGTAGTGTCCCGTATAAATCGTCCATTCATGACGGCTGCGTCGGACCAGTTCCAGAATGGACCGTTCAAGCCCGCCATGCAGATAGATCCATGGTTGATAAAGCGCCAGCTTCATTCTGACTGTTCACCATCGGCACTTATGGTGCCGTCCCTCACCAAAGCCGGATTTTCAAAACCGGGCAAGCCAGGAGAAAAAAGGGGGAAACAATGGAGCGCAAGTTCAGGTCGATCTCGTCGGCTTCAGCAACACCTGCGGCTTTCCGCGGCGGCGTGACCGCGCTCGAAAGCCATCTCAATAATTAAAGAATCACGATGAAATGGGGGATAATAGAAAACAAAATACCGAATCACAAGCTTTTTCACCTTTTTATTATAGTTTTTTTACAATCTTTTGGTAAAAATCGGCCTGCTTTTCCGCAAGGCTGTCCCAGCAGAAGGCCCGGGCGGCAGCCGCGGCGCTGCCGCCTTTCAGGCGGCATGCCGCCTCGTCGTTCCAGAGCCCTGCCACGCCGGCGGTAAAGGCATCCGCATCAAAGGGGGGCGCCAATACCCCCCATTCGGGTGTCACCAGTTCATTCAGGTTTTGAATGTCAAAGATCACGACCGGCTTTGCCGCGGCCATGGCCTCCAGGGCCGTTATCCCGAAGGTTTCCTCCCGGGACGGCATCACCATGAAGCGGCATGAACCCAGCAGCCGCAACTTCTCCTGTCCCCGGACCTTTCCGGTAAAGGTCACCCGGCCGGACAGGCCGGCCTTCGCGAACTCGCTTTCCAGCCAGGACCGGTCCGGGCCGTCACCGGCCATCACCAGCGGGACCGGCTCTGAAAGCCCGGCCCAGATACGGACCAGCAGGTCCAGTCCCTTCTGCCGCCTGTCCAGCCGGCCCAGGAAAAGCGCGAAGGCCCCATATTCGGGATTCTGAAGAAAAGCGTCCCGGTTGATGCCGCAGGGGATTTTTTCGACCTGCGCGCCCGGCACATGAGAAAGGATTTCCCGGCCCATGGCATCGCTCTGAACAATAAAATATCGGTAACGGCCCGTTCGGGCGATCCGCTTCATGATCCGCTTAAAAGGAAGTTTGTATTTTTTTTCCCAGAACTCGAAAAAATACCACTGCACAATGGAGATCACCGGTTTCGGAGTCCAGAACGGGGTCAGGCAGAATCCAAAAGGCGGAGTGAACTCCTCAACCACCAGGTCGTGGGGCGTGGCCGCGATATGCGGGCCCAGCCGGGCCAGAAAGGAGAGATGCGGCGACAGGCCAAAGGGCTTGAGGTAAAGACCGAGCCGCTTATACGCGACGCCCTCCCGCACCACGTCGCGGGAGCCCTCGTATACGGAGGTCAACACCTGAATATCATGGTGCGAGGCCAGGCGCCGGTTGATCTCATAAGTCCGGACGGGCTGCCCCCCGGCAAGCGGGTTGTCCAGGTCGTCCGTATCGGCGTGAAGGATTTTCATCGGCGTTTGGCAGGGACCGTCCAAAAATTCATGTAATATTAAGGTATAAAACAGAATAACAGAGCCCCGAAGAGGTGTAAATGGCTTTCCTCCCCCCGGCCCGACCGCTTGCTTTTTGCAGACCTTGCTGATAGTCTCCGGGCTGTCCGGGTCTTGCCCGGTGGGAAGTCCGCATGCGCCCCGGCGGAAAAGCGTTTTTCCCGGAAAGCGCCGCCTCGACCTTGAACCATCAGGAGCACCGCGCCATGAGCTTTGACACGACACTGCTGACCGGCATCAAGGGTTTTCTTGACGATGACGAGGCCCGGCACCTCTACGACATGGCGCTCTGGGCAGGCGTGGCCGGCCCCTGCCTGGAGGTGGGCAGCTACTGCGGAAAATCAGCGGTCTGTCTGGGGACTGCCTGCCGGGAAAACAACGCCGTGCTTTTTTCCATCGACCACCACCGGGGGTCGGAAGAGCAGCAGCCCGGCGAAGCCTACTTTGATCCCGCGCTTTTTGACCACCGGGCCGGGCGCATCGACACCCTGCCCTTCTTTCTTTCAGCCCTAGAAAAAACCGGGCTTGCTGACACCGTGGTACCCATTGTATGCGCATCGACCACGGCGGCAAAAGGATGGGCCACGCCCCTTTCCCTGGTGTTTATCGACGGAGGACACAGTCTTGAAACCGCCACCACCGATTACCGGTGCTGGGCGAAACACCTCATTCCCGGCGGCCTGCTGCTCATCCACGATATTTTTGAAAACCCGGACGAAGGCGGCCAGGCCCCGCACGAGGTCTACAAAATGGCCCTTTCCTCCGGCCTTTTCAAGCCCCACTCCCGGGTCAGGACCCTGGGCGTGCTGCAACGACAATGACATCCAGCGACAAGGTAAAAACGCCGTTTCCCGCCGCCTCCATTTTAACCGCTGTTTCCTTTTTTATTATAGCCGGGGCTTCCGCTTTAATGTTCCTGGCCGCCCGCGGGGATTTATGGCACGATGAGATCTGGTCCATCCTGTTTGCCGAAAGCGCGACAACCCCTCTGGAACTGTTTTTCTTTAATCACGACAACAACCACCTGTTAAACACTTTCTTTCTGTACCTGGTCGGCAACCAGAGGCACCTTATCGTTTATCGTCTGTTCTCCGTCCTTTCAGGTATCGGTTCCCTTCTGCTGGTTGGCCATATCGCCCAAAAACTGTGGGGAAACCTGGAAAAATTGCTGGCTCTTGTACTTTGCGGTCTTTCCTTCCAGCTTATTCTGATGTTTTCCGAAGCCCGGGGCTATGCGCCGGCCATACTGTTCTCCCTGCTGGCGTTTGCCTGCCTGCTTAGTATTGCCGCTTCCCTCAAGCCATTGCCCCTGGTTCTGTTCTGGGTCGCGTGCGGGCTCGGGATACTGGCCCATGCGACATTCTTTATCGTCTATCTTGCGATATTTGTTTATTCTCTGCCCCGATTGCCCCATGAATTCCAAGAAAAAAAGTCGCACCACTCACAGGCCACCAGGCTGTTGTTTGTTTACGGCCCGCCCACCATCTTTATGGCGGGTCTGTATCTCTGGTTTTTTGCTCCCGTGATCATCGGCGGCGGCCCGGCGGCGCCAAAAGGGCGGACTGCCATTCAAAGCATATCCCTCCCTTTTGGCCAGATCTGGGAGCCGGGAATGGCGATTTTTACCGGCATCGTCACGATTCTGATGATAGTCTCGGGCCTGTACCTGATCCATCGGCAAAACAATCGGTTGTGGTACTTTTTTGCCACGGCATTGATTGCCGCACCGATATTGCTTGTTGCCGTTACCCGCCCGCCATACTTCTCCCCACGCTATTTCACCATCTGTCTGCCCTTTTTTTACCTGCTGGCGGCCCGTCTTTTAAGTACGTTCTTCACTGGGAACAACTTGAGAAGATGGGCGGCCGCCGCCTTTGTCGCGGTCTTTATTGCAGGGAATATGCAGCAAACAATCCCACTGGTTATAAAAGGGCGCGGACACTACAAAGACGCCCTTGATGCCATCATGAAATATTCAAAAGAGAACAGGATAACAGTCAGTGGCGATGATTATTACACCATCATGCGGCTGATATTGTTTTACAGCCGTTTTCTACCGTCTTCTCCTGAAATCCGGTATATCAAACCATCGGATTGGAAACGGCAAAAACCGGACTGGATCATTCTCCATGCGCAGGGGCCAAAGGAGAAACCGCTGCCGCTCATCGTCATGCCGGATATCGGGTGCTATCGTCTTTTCGGTGAATACCGGTATTGCGGCTATGGGTCGGGGTGGCACTGGTTTGTCTACCAGAAAGATACTGAACAGATAAAACAG
>JBMORB010000050.1:0-4008 GCA_049320925.1 Thermodesulfobacteriota bacterium
TGGTGGGCGACGGCATCAATGACGCGCCGGCCCTGGCAAAGGCCGACGTGGGCATTGCCATCGGCACCGGCACGGATGTGGCCATTGAAACCGCGGACATTGTTCTTTCCTCGGGCAACCTGGAAGGCGTGGGACGGGCACTTGCCATCGGACGGCAGACGTTGCGCACCATCCGCCAGAACCTTTTCTGGGCCTTCGGCTACAACGTTATACTGATTCCCGTGGCGGCCGGCGTACTTTATCCATTTGAGGGACTGCCCGGCCTGCTGCGGCAGCTTCATCCCATGCTGGCGGCCCTGGCCATGGCGGCCAGCAGCATCTCCGTGGTCTTCAACAGCCTGCGGCTTTATAAAAAACGGATCGTTTCGTAGGCATTCCCACAAGCGTCGCCGTTTCCTTTATTAATGTCCCAAAACGGTTTTAACCATGGCGACACATCTTTTGATTTGTTTATCCAAATCGAACTCGCTATCGGGATCGGTATCGAAATCGGATTTAGGGCGAGAACGGTCATTGACGCCCATGCTGAATTTTTAAATCCTTTTCCCTGGGGTACCTTGTTTTTGATTTTATTTTCGAAATTTTTACATTCAGATGATCATAAATACAAAACCCCTTTTAAAAGTTGATTTTGGACAATAGTGATTTGGGCTAGCGGTGCCTTGACATGCCGGGGGTAAACAGGGTAAATACACCGGAATAATTCTGTTTGACTGATGTTTGCCAGACGGCGGTTCCGGAGGGAGTGCCGGGCTGCGGTTATGTCTTCTTGTAACAGAGCGGACAAGTGGATTCCGGTAATATAAAAAAGATGGATATGCCCGGTCGTTTGTCACGTAATAGCCGGTTCGGAAGCGCGGGAATGATTTTCCGGCGCCGGACGGCTCTGGTGTCGGCCTGCGTGGCGATTTTTGTTTTTTTCTCCCCCTTTGCCGGGGAAGGGCGGGCCGCCTCGTCGTCCCGTCCCCCGGTCATAGAGAAAACAAGGGTTAAGGCAGAAACTATTGCCGGCGAAATATCGGCGGACATCCCCGAAAAGCTGGAGACCGCCATTCGGAACTATTTCGGCCTGCGGTATCGAATGGGAGGGGAAGGGAAGAACGGTATCGACTGTTCCGCCCTGGTGAAGAAGGTGTATGCCGATGCCTTCAACGTCGAGCTTCCCCGCAACTCCCGGCAGCAGAGTTCCCTTGATGGTATGGAAGACGTTTCCGAGGATGCGCTTGAGACCGGTGACCTCCTTTTTTTCGGGCCCAAGCGTTCCCGGATCACCCATGTGGGGATTTATCTGGCCGGCGGTTATTTTCTCCATGCCGTCCGTTCCGAAGGCGTGACGATTTCCAGGCTGGACGGGCAGTACTGGAAATCCCGCTGGATGCTCGCCAAAAGGGTCAAGGGATTGCCGCTTGAATATGACGAAGACCGGGAAACGGCTCTTGATGGCGTTTTGACCCGGCTTTCCTTCAACGCGGCCCTTGCCGGCGCCCCCGCCGAAGAGTTCCATTTTCTGGAAGGTGGTCTGAAATTCAACAACTGGCCCGAGCTTCGTCTGGCCGGTTTTTTTGCGCCCGCCGTCGGGGAACCGGCTTTTGACGCCGGGGCACTTCCGGTCTCCGGAGAGCCGGAGCCGGAGCCGTATGATTTGACCGGCGCGACCACGGGGTGGCGTTTTTCAACCGTCTTTTCCCCCGTTGCATGGGAAGGACTTTCCCTGATTCCCTCCGTGACCCAGATTTCCAGCCGTGATCCGGACTCCGATGCGGCGGAAGCGTACCAGCGGCTGGGACTGGAAACCCGTCTGACGCTGCCATCAACGGGTATCTCCCTGTTCATGGGCGCCCATGCCCAGAACCGGGAAAACCTTGTTGATCAGCCGCTGCGGTGGTCCCCTGACTGGCGGACCCTGGATCTGTCCTTCGGGCTGCATTTCCGTCTCTCCGACACCATCAACTTTTCCCTCTCCGGCACCCGGGCCTGTCCGCTCTTCGACGACGAGGAGCTTCTGGCGACGGAAGACCGGCCGTTTAAAGATTTTTCCTCGAGTTTCAACTTCCAGTTCTGATGCCAGGATTGATGCGGAAGCATGTGTCGCGGCGGTCGGCAGGTGATTGGCCGCCGGGGGCTTCTCCGATTTCGAAATTATTTATAAATGCTTGACTTGGCCTGTCATTTGCATTAAATTGCCCCAGTTGCATCCGACCCGTCCCGAATGCGGAAAGTGTTTTCACAGGGTTGTTTGGGCGGGGATCATGGCGTAAAGCCAGCGGTTTTTATAGTGGCGACAATGTTTTGAAGCGATAAATAAGGCCGAAGCGAGGAAGCGCTTCCGTCGGCCGGATTGATTGAGCATGATCCCATGAGGGGCATGCTTTTTTTATGGGGCAGCATGACGGGGGGCGAAACAAGGTAGAATGATTATCACCTGGCTGAGAAAGCTGTTGAACAGCGGTCCCCGACAGAGAGGGCGCCGGATGCCCGGGCATGTCCATGGCGGCATGAAAAAAGGGCTTCATCCGATTAATATTTTTATTGTCGCCGCCTTTGCCGCCGCCACCATCTGCATCTGGGCCATGAGCAACCGGCCCGCTTCCGAGCCCTCCTGGCCCAGAATCGTGGAAGGCATGTCTTTTTCCCCCCTGTACATGGGCAACGATCCGGCCGAGGGCCTTTATCCTTCCCTTGAACAGATCCGGTCGGACCTGGCCCTTCTGGACGGCAAGGTCCGCTCCATCCGGTCTTACGGTGTCGGCGGCACGCTTTGCGAAATCCCGCGGCTGGCTCAGGACTACCATATGAACGTGGCCCTGGGGGCCTGGTTGACCGCCAACCGGCCGGACAACGAGCGCGAGCTCGCCAAGCTCATTGAAATCGCCCGCCAGTACAAGAATGTTTCGCGGGTCTTTGTGGGCAACGAAGCCATTCTCCGGGGGGACCTGACCCCCGAGGAAATGATCTCCTATCTGGACCGGGTGCGGCATGCCGTCAAGGTGCCGGTGAGCACGGCCGAGCCCTGGCACGTGTGGGAAAAATACCCTGAACTGGGCAACCACGTGGACTTCATCGGCGCCCACATGCTGCCCTACTGGGAAGGCGTGGACCTGGACATCGCCGTGGACCACGTGGTGGGGAACTTCGAGCTCCTCAAGGCCCGGTTCCCCGGCAAGCCGGTGGTCCTGGCCGAGGTGGGGTGGCCCAGCAACGGCCGGACCCGCAGAAGCGCGGTGGCGTCGGAGGCCAATGAGGCCATTTTTCTGCGGCGTTTTCTGGCAAAGGCCCAGGAGGGGAAATACGACTATTACCTGATGGAGGCCTTCGACCAGCCCTGGAAAAGTGAAAACGAAGGGGCCGTGGGCGCCTACTGGGGAGTTTATGATGTTTACCGAAACCAGAAATTCGCCTTTACCGAGCCCATTGTACGGGTGCCCCAGTGGAGGGTCCTGGCCGGGGTGTCGGTACTTCTGGCGGCCCTGGGTTTCTGGGTCCTGCTGACTGATTCAGCCACGCTCAAGCGCCGGGGCCGGAGCTTTCTGGCGGCCTGCGCCCATGGCGTGGGCGCGGGCGTGGTGTGGGTGGCGTATGACTACGCGAACCAGTATCTCACGCCCTTTACCGTGACCGTCGGCATTATTCTGTCGGCCGGTTTTCTGATCATCAACCTGGTGGTTCTGATCGAGGCCCATGAGTGGGCCGAAGCCAACTGGGTCACCAGAAGAAGAAGGCTTTTCAAGTCTCCGCCGGCAAAGCCCGGAGAAGAAGCCTTTTTGCCCAGGGTGTCCATCCATGTGCCGGCATACAATGAGCCGCCGGACATGGTCATCGAGACTCTCAACGCCCTGGCCCGCCTGGACTATCCCGATTTCGAGGTGCTGCTGATCGACAACAACACGCAGGACCCGGCCCTGTGGAAGCCGGTGGAGGCCCACTGTGCGGCCCTGGGAGAGCGGTTCCGGTTTTTCCACGTGGCGCCGCTGGCCGGATTCAAGGCCGGGGCCCTGAACTTCGCCCTGC
>JBMORB010000051.1:0-4005 GCA_049320925.1 Thermodesulfobacteriota bacterium
TTTCTGGAGTGGATCTGGCCCACGGTGCGCGCCGGCATCAATTTTGCCTTGAGTCTTCAGACCCCCAGCGGAGAGATTCACTGGGCAAAGAGCCCCGAGGGCAAGACCGACCCCATGGCCCTGCTCACCGGTTCCAGTTCCGTTTACATGAGCCTGAAGTGCGCCCTGGCCGCGGCCCATGTTCTGGGTATCGACATGCCCCGATGGCGGTCCTCCCTGGCGCTTCTGGGCGATGCCGTGGCCAACCGGCCCCACCTGTTCAACGTCACCAAGTCCCGCTTTTCCATGGACTGGTTCTACCCGGTGCTGTGCGGGGCCCTTTGCGGAGAACCGGCCCAGCGCCGCATTGACAAGCACTGGAAAAAGTTCGTGGTCAAGGATGTGGGGGTGAGGTGCGTTTCAGACGAGCCCTGGATTACCATCGCCGAAACCTGCGAACTGGTGCTGGCCCTGTCGGCCATGGGAAACGAGGCTATCGCCAAGATGGTGTTCGGCTGGATCGCGGACCGGCGGTTTGACGACGGTTCCTACTGGTGCGGTTTCACCATTCCCAAAATCGTGATCTGGCCGGCCCAGAAGATCACCTGGACCAACGGCGTGGCCCTGCTGGCGGCGGACGCCCTTTACCATCTGACCCCGGCGAGCCGTCTGTTTTCCCATGACTTCTGGGATTCGGAATATTCGTTTCTGTTTGTCTGAAAAACCAGGCGTTCCCCAAGAGCTGACCCGTGCGAAAAGACCATCGTCCATATTATCTTAAACGGCTTTACACCAAGGCCCAGGCCCTTTATGTGAATCATTTTCTGCGGCCCCAGTTTGAGAGCCTTGGCGAAAATTTCACCTTTATTCATCCCTGGCACGTGGAAGTGTTCGGCGGGCCCATCCGCCTGGGCGAACATGTGTGCGTGATGGCCGCCGACGACAACAAGGTTCGTTTTTCGGTGTGGTCCCATGAAAAGGATGTCGAGGGGATTACCATCGGGGAAGCCTGCCTGATTTCCCCGGGCGCCCGGATCAGCGCGGCCCGGCGCATTACCATCGGCAACAGCTGCATGCTGGCCAGCGGGGTGTACATCACCGATTCCGACTGGCACGATATTTACAACCGGGTCTCACTGGGACCGGCCCGCCCGGTTACGCTGAAGGACAACGTGTGGGTGGGGGACAACGCCATGATCGGCAAGGGCGTGACCATCGGGGAAAATACCGTTATCGGGGCCCGGTCCGTGGTCATGAATGATCTGCCGGCCAACGTGGTGGCCGCGGGCAACCCGGCCCGGGTGGTGCGGGAACTGGATCCGGGAGAGGCGTTTTTCACCCGGGGCCAGTGGTTTCAGGACGCCGACGCCCTGAACCGGGGTTTTTTGCAGATGGACCGGAGCCTGCTGAAGGGCAACACCCTGCTGGGGTGGCTGCGCTATGTGTGGTTTCCGCGCCGGGGAGACTGATGTAAGCAGAGGCGCTTCCCTTTTTTTTCACATCCGGGAGAAAGTGTTATAATTCCGCACCCCCGATACATGGAAGCGGTCGCGGGAAAAGACAGACGCCTTTGATATTAACGGTTGATGATGGCGTGACATTCATCCATGACGGAGAAAGACCATGAAAATTCTTATTATCGGCGCCGGTGAGGTCGGATTTCATATCGCCAACCGGCTTTCCGATGAAAACAAGGATGTCGTGGTGGTGGACCGGAACGAGGAGGCGTTGCGCCGGGTGGCCGAGTACACTGATGTCCAGACCGTTGCCGGGTCGGGCAGCAGCCCGGCGGTGCTGGAAGAGGCGGGGCTTCGGGAGGCGGACATTCTGCTGGCCGTAACGGACAGCGACGAAACCAACCTGGTGGCCTGCCTGGCGGCGGACAGTATTTCGCCCTCCACCAAAAAGCTGGCCCGGGTGCGCAACTCCGACTTTGACGCCTATCACGAGGTTTTCCGTGAAAAGGCGCCCCATATCGACACCATCATCAACCCGGAAATCGAGGTGGTCAAAACCATTGAGCGGCTGATCAGCGTTTCCGGCGCCGTGGAAGTGGAAGATCTGGCCGACGGCCGGCTCAAGCTGGTGGGCCTTCGCATGGACGGCGCTTCACCCCTGGCCGGGCAACGGCTTTCCGAAGTTTCCGTGAAAACCGGGGACAGCAACTTTCTGGTGGCCGCCATCGTGCGTAATGAAAAAATGATCGTTCCCCGGGGTGACAGCCGCCTGATGGCCAATGACCTGGTTTATTTCATCAGCGAAAAGGCCAAGCTGTCCCACTCACTGAACCTCTTCGGAAAGCCCATGCGTCCGGTCAGGCGGGTGCTGATCGTGGGCGGCGGCCGGACCGGACTCCGCCTGGCCATGCGCCTGGAGCAGGAGGACATCAAGGTCAAGATTATCGAGTCGGACGCGGCCCGGTGCGCCCGGCTGGCCGACAAAACCAACAAGACGGTGGTGCTGCACGGTGACGGCTCGGACCAGGAACTGCTCAATGAAGAGAACATCGCGGACATGGATGTGGTGGCCAGCCTGACCAATGACGAACAGACCAATATCCTGATTTCGCTTCTGGCCAAACGCATGGGGGCCGCCAACACCATCACCAAGATATCCAAATTTACTTATATTCCCCTGATGGCCACCATCGGCATCGAGCAGGTGGTGAGTTCAAGGCTGTCGGCCATCAACAGCATTTTGCAGCATGTCCGAAAAGGCCGGGTGCTGTCCGCCATTTCTCTCAAAGGCGAACAGGCCGAGGTCATCGAGGCCATGGCCCTGTCCACTTCCGAACTGGTGGGCAATCCCCTGCGCAAGGTTTCCATGCCCAAGGGCTCCCTGGTGGTGGGCGTGGTGCGGGACGAGGAGATCATTGTGCCTTCCGGCGATACGGTGATCGCCCCCAATGACCGGGTGATTATTTTCGCCCAGCGGGAAACCGTACCCAAGATCGAGAAGCTGCTTTCCGTCAAGCTGGAGTTCTTTTAAATGCGCTGGCACCGGATTCTGCATGTCACCGGCTACCTTCTGGTATGCGTCGGCTTTTGCATGATCTTTCCCCTGGCCGTGAGCGGTTATTACAAAGAGGCCGGAGCGCGGTCCTTTCTGTATGCCATGGCCGTCACCGTGATCTGGGGGATCGTGATGATCGCCGCCTTCAAGCCCGGAAAAGGGGATGTGCTTTCCAACCGGGAAGGCATGGCCATCGTGGCTTTCTGCTGGACCGCGGCCGGTTTTTTCGGCGCCCTGCCGTTTTACCTGGGGGGGGCAATCCCGTCGCTGACCGACGCGGTTTTTGAGTCGGTTTCCGGGTTTACCACCACCGGGGCCTCGGTGCTTTCCAACATCGAGGGCCTTGAAAAGGGGTACCTGTTCTGGCGCAGCATGATCCAGTGGCTGGGGGGCATGGGCATCATCGTGCTGTCCGTGGCCATTCTGCCTTTTCTCGGTGTGGGCGGCCTTCAGCTTTACAAGGCCGAGGTGCCCAGTCTGACGGTGGACAAGCTTCAGCCCCGGATCAGAGACACCGCCAAGATCCTGTGGAAGGTCTATCTGCTGTTTTCCGCCATTCAGGTGGTGCTGCTCAAGTTCGGCGGCATGAGTTTTTTTGACGCGGTATGCCACGCCTTTACCACCATGCCCACCGGCGGGTTTTCCACGAAAAACCTTTCCCTGGCCGCCTATGACAGCGCTTATATCGACATGGTGGTGCTGCTTTTCATGGTGATGGCCGGCATCAATTTTTCCCTGCACTACCAGATGCTCAAGGGTGATACCCTGGCTTTCTGGAAAAGTTCGGAATGCCGTTTTTTCCTCGGCCTGGTACTGTTCCTGTCGGCCGTGGTGAGTTTCGACCTGTACGGGGATGTTTACGGGTCCATGGGCCGGGCGTTTCAATACGGCAGCTTCCAGGTGGTGTCCATTCTTACCACCACCGGGTTTGCCACCGCCGACTATGAGTCCTGGCCGGCCCTTTCCCAGCTGGTGATCTTCATCTGCTTGTTCATCGGGGCTTCCGCCGGTTCC
>JBMORB010000052.1:0-3996 GCA_049320925.1 Thermodesulfobacteriota bacterium
TCAGAGTGCTCAACCGTCGTTATTGCCGACCCCGCCTCTATGCAAACGTTTGATGGGAATCTCAACCCAATTTCCTTGGTCTGGAGAGGTTTTTCTGTTGACAGAGGTTCAACCATATCAGCGATTTGGAGGGACGGGTCATGCCCCGTTCCGAATCTTTCTGATCTGTTCCACGATAAGCGGAAGGGCCTCGCCGGTTTTCATTGGAATGTAGATGTCGCACACGCGGGTAAAGCCGTTCTCGTTGGGATTGATCACGATCACCTTTGCGCCGGCGGCCTTGGCCCCGGCCGGGATCTGGGCCGCGGGCGTGACCACCCCTGACGTGCCCAGGGCCAGCATAACGTCGCAGGAGGCGGCCTGGGCAAAGGCCTCCTCGATTTCCATCACGGTTTCGCCGAACATCACCACGTCGGGCCGCATTAACGAACTGCACAGGTCGCATTCGGGCATGACGGAAAAGATCGAGGCCGTTGAAAAATCGGGCAACGAGGCAAGCCGGTCCTTCACCTGGCGGATCAGGTCATGGCGGTCGTGGGACCGCCGGTTGCGGCAGGACAGGCACCGGAACCGAAACCCGTTGCCGTGCATCTCGATCACCCGTGTGTTGCCCGCCTCCTGGTGAAGGTTGTCGATGTTCTGGGTGATGACGCTCCGCAGAATGCCCATGCGCTCCAGGTCGAAAAGGGCACTGTGGCCGGGATTGGGGGCCGCGGCGTCGAACACGGTCAGCAGTTCCACAAACATGGCCACCAGCTTTTCAGGCCTTTTCTCCAGGGTGGCCAGAAGGCCTTGAGTGTCGCCCACCTCGGCCGGGTTGAGCCGGTCCCACACGCCGCCGGGGTCACGGAAGGTGGGAATGCCGCTTTCCGCGGATATGCCGGCGCCTGAAAAGGCCACGGCACGAGAAGCCCTGGCCAGCAGTGCGGCCGCCTCACGAATCGTTTTTTCCGGTGTCATGGTTTTCTGCCTCTTGTCATTATTGTCCAGAATCAACCTTTAAAAGGAGTTTTGTATTCATAACCATCTGAATTTAGAAATGGTGAAAATAAAACCAAAAACAAGGTTCCCCCAATGGAAAGGAGTTTTAAAATTCAGCATGGGCGTCAATGACCGTTTTTGCCCTTTGCGGCACAGCCGAGCGCAAACGCTTTTTTTGGTACTTTTCTTGGCGGCAAGAAAAGTACACGCATAGAAAAACAAGAGAAAATTTTTTAAAAGCTCACCGTACATTAACTTCGATTTCGATACCGATCCCGATAGCGATTTCGATTTGGATAAACAAATCAAAAAATGTGCCGCCATGGTGAAAATCGTTTTTGGACAACCATGGCCTCTTGTAAGATATAGAAACGTCTCTAAAAATCGAATTTCCTTCCCCGGTAAAACAGGAAGTCGATTTTCAGCGGCTTCCTTTTTTGTACCGAAAAGGCGCAAATCGCTCAAAGGTCTGGGATTGGCTTCGC
The DNA here is from genome assembly GCA_049320925.1 of Thermodesulfobacteriota bacterium. Taxonomy (GTDB): domain Bacteria; phylum Desulfobacterota; class Desulfobacteria; order Desulfobacterales; family Desulfosudaceae; genus Desulfosudis. The sequence goes on from JBMORB010000052.1 coordinate 1,467, forward strand.
GGACAGGCGCTCGCTGTTTTACGCGAAAGCGTCCATAGGGTTCTTTGCGTCCTTTGCGCCTTTGCGGTGAGGATAGGTCTTGGCTGCAAAGCCCGGTCACCGGCCGTCGGGAACAAGCTCAACCGTCAGCCCGCTGTCCGACACATCCGTCACGCGGACAGAAAACCCGTCCGCCCTTATGGCCCCGGCCTCACCGGCCAGGGCGTCCACGCTGCCGGAAACGGCCACGGCCAGCAGGGCCTCGTCCGCCTTCATTTCGCGAACCTGAACCCGCCGGACCGTTCGAACGGACAAAAGGGCCGAGCGGAAGGCGCCCAGCCGGGAAAGGTATGCCGGGCCCCGGACCGTCAGGCTGATTGTCCGGGTCTGGCCTTTCTTTTTTTCCCAGGCGGCGGCCATGGAAGGGGCAAGCCCCTGAACCGCCCGGCGGCCCGCGGCGGCAAGCGCTATTTCCCGGTCCGCCGGGCCGGTGGCGCCGTCGGCCGGCTCCACGTCGGCGGTCACGGAAAAAACCGGCTGGCCGGAGTCCACGCCAAGCGCCCGGGCATCCACCGAGGCCCGCCACCTGCCTGTGGCCGGCGAAGCGGCCCCGGCGGCGGACATCAACGTCACCCGGCCGGCCACCACAAAATCAGCCCCCAGTTCCCGGCCGATTTCCAGTGCCCGGTCTGCGGCCAGACCGTCCGTGCCCTGCTGCAAAGCGGTAATGTCCACTCCGGTCACCGGACGAAAACCCTTTTTTGAAAAAAAATCGGCCGCCGCGCGGGCGGCGGCTGCCGCCTGGGCCGGATGGCCGTCAACCGACTCCGACAGCAGCACCAGCACGCCGGGCACGGATTCCCGGTCGGTCAGGACTCCCGCTTCAATCACCTTCCGCCGCACCTGTTCCGCCGATACCGAGGCACGGACCAGCACCCGGTATGCATTATCCCGCCGGGCGTCGGCCAGCACCTGATAGGTCAGGATGCACTTCCGTGCGGCGGCGCTCACGGCCGCGTCCAGGTCTTCGAAATTGGCCGCCAGTATATCGGCGGGGACCTCCTGCCGCAGCACGGCGTCCACGGCCAGGGCCAGGCCGTTGTCAATGGCGGCCTTTTTGGCCGTGGCCGCGGTTTCCTGCTCCATGACGCCGGTGCCCACCACATCAATGGTGACGCCGGTTTCCGCGGCCAGTCCGACTAACGGAGCCATGCCCCCTGCCACCAGACCACAAAGGATCATCAGCCGAGCGGCACAAGATACGAATCTTTTTCCCATGGTTCTTATCCTTACAATAAACCGTGATGCAACGGATTATGGCCCGCCGACAAAGGCGATCCACGCGGCACAAAAACAGGACGTTTTAAAAGGCCGCCGTCATTTGTCTCTGCGTATGGTATAATCGGCCAGTTTTTCCAGCAGGGTTTTTGTCTCCGAGAGCGGGAACACGGCCAGGGCCGCCCTGGCGCTGCGAATATGGTTTTCCGCGGCCCGGCGGGTATAGCCGATGCCGTCGTGGGCCTCCAGCAGGGCCTTTAATTTTTCAAAAGCCGTTTCGGTCACGTCGGGATTGCCCATGATTTCTTTTATGACGCCGGCGTCCTCGGCGCCGGCCCGGGCCAGGGCATGAATCAGCGGCAGCGTGAATTTGCCCTCCCGCAAATCAGCGCCCACCCGTTTGCCCAGCACCCGGGTGTCCGCCGTGTAGTCCAGCAGGTCGTCAATCATCTGAAAGGCCATGCCCAGGTTTTTCCCGTAATCGGCCAGGGCCAGGGCTTTTTCCGGGGAAGCGCCGGCCAGAATGGCCCCGGAACGGCAGGCCCCCTCCATCAGCACCGCGGTTTTATGAAAAATAATGGTCCGGTATTCCTCCTCGGAAAGGTCGGTGCTGCCCTTGCGGGCCAGCTGGTGGATTTCGCCCTGGGACATGTATTCCAGAATGTCGGCCAGAATCTTCATCAGTTCGATCTTGCCGGTGTCCACGGCAATGGAGGCGGACCGGGCCAGGAGGAAATCGCCCACCAGCACGGCCGACGGGCTGTCCCACACCACGTGGGCCGCCGGGCTTCCCCGGCGCATTGAAGCGCCATCCACGATGTCGTCGTGCAGCAGCGTGGCCGTGTGAAGGTATTCAAACATCACGGAGACCCGCTTGTCGTCGGTGCCGCCATATTCGGACATGCGGGCGCAGAGCACCATGAGCAGCGGCCGGATGCGCTTGCCGCCGGTAAACAGGATGTGGCCGGCGATCTCCCGCACCCGGGCAAGATAGGGATTCAGGTTGTCGCACAGGGCCTGTTCAATGGCTTCCAGGTCTCCCGCCACCCGGGGAAAGATATAATCCCGCAGTTCCTTGCTCATGATGCCTCTCCCGTCAGATCATACGTGGTGGCGCCGGTAAAACGCACCCGCACCCGGTCGCCCGCCGAAACTGTCGAAGCGCCGGAAAAGCAGACCTCGCCATCCACATCCGGGGCCTGAAACCAGGCCCTTCCGATACACAGGCCGTCTTCGGTCTTCTCCTCCACCAGCACCTGTTCCCGGCTTCCCA
>JBMORB010000053.1:0-3962 GCA_049320925.1 Thermodesulfobacteriota bacterium
CAGGGAGGCGTCGTTGAGCTTGAGCTTGTCAATGGCGATGCTCAGGTCCTCGTAATCGTCGGACCCGATGGGGAAGATGGAGGAAAACACCACGGGCTTGGATTCGCGGAAGCCCGGCATGGGTGCCGCGCACGGGTTGGATTTCAGGGTGATGGTGTCGCCGCACCGGGTGTCGGAAAGCGCCTTGATACCGGCGATGATGTATCCCACCTCGCCGGCGGACAGCTCGGGCTGTGGCTTTCTTACGATCTGAAACTTGCCAACCTCCTCCACCCGGTAGGCGGCCTGGGTGGACATGAGTAAAATGGTGTCGCCCGGCTTCACCCGGCCGTTGAAAAGCCGGGTGTGAATGATGGTGCCCCGGAAATCGTCATAGGTGGCGTCAAAAATCAGGGCCTGGAGCGGGGCCCCGGGATCGCCCGTGGGCGGGGGAAGCTTGGCCACAATGGCTTCCAGCAGGTCGGCAATGCCGATCCCCTCCTTGGCCGAAACCTTCAACGCGGTGCTGGAGTCCAGGCCCAGGTCTTCTTCGATCTGGTCCATCACGCGGTCGATATCCGCGGAGATCAGATCGATTTTGTTTATCACCGGCACCACCTCCAGGCCATGGTCCACGGCCAGATACAGGTTGGCCACGGTCTGGGCCTCCACGCCCTGGCTGGCGTCGATGAGGATCAGGGCGCCTTCGCACGAAGCAATGGCCCGGGAAACCTCGTAGGAAAAATCCACGTGGCCGGGCGTGTCAATCAGGTTCAGTAAATACTGGGTACCGTCCTTGGCCTTGTAGGGAAGGCAGATGGTCTGACTCTTGATGGTGATGCCCCGCTCCCGTTCCAGGTCCATGGAGTCTAAAATCTGGTCCCGGAAATCGCGGTCCGCCACAATGCCGCTGGCCTGAATCAACCGGTCGCTCAAGGTCGATTTGCCGTGGTCGATGTGGGCGATGATACTGAAGTTGCGAATATGTTTCATTGTGTTATTTTCTAAAAGCCGTTTCCGGCATGAATAATTTTCGGCATGCCTTGTTACTCAAATCCAGATCAAAATCGCTATCGGGATCGGTATCGAAACCCGTGATTCCGCATGGCGCCGACGGTAATGAATCTTTCACGCTGAACCGCCCTGGCCTGAAAAGGCCGGTTTTCAGTACGCACACTATAGCGCATTTTACATAAAATTCACTTTTAAAAATACATCGCCCCGGGAGCCATCGGGAGCGATACGGCCCAGGCCTTTCAGCCGGAGGGTGGCGCCGGGTTTTATGCCGGCCGGCACCGCCACATTATACAGCCGGGACTGGAACCCCCAGGGGATGTTCACGGTCTTGGTGGTGCCGGTGACCCCCTCCAGGCTGGTAAGAAGAATCTCGCCGTAGAGGTTGGGGTCATCCGCCGGGCCGGACGGATGCACCACCTGAATGCGCGGGGTTTTGCGCCGGGTGGTGATGTTTTCCGGCCGGCCGGCCAGGGCTTCGGCCGGCATGACCTTGAACATCTTTAAGAGGGCGATGCCCGCCACGAACCCGCCCACATGTGCCCACCACGCCACGCCGCCGCCCATTCCGCCGGAACCGGCGGCGTTTAAAAGCTGCATCACAAACCAGAGGCCCAGGAAGAAAAACGCCGGTATTTCAAAAAAAAGCGGAATAAAGAGAAGCGGCACCAGGGTCAGCACCCTGGCCCTGGGGTAAAGAATAAAATAAGCGCCCATGACCCCGGCAATGGCGCCGCTGGCCCCCACCACCGGAACGGTGGACTGCATGTTGGGAATCATGTGGGCCAGGCCCGAGGCCAGGCCGCAGAGCAGGTAAAAAGCCGCGTACCGGGCATGACCCAGCCGGTCCTCGATGTTGTCGCCGAAGATATAAAGGACCCACATGTTGGACAGAATATGCCAGAAACCGCCGTGCAGAAACATGAAGGAGAAAAAGGAAAACACCTGCTGGCCGAAGGAAAAATAGGCCGCCATTTCCGGCACCGAGTAGCGGGCCGGCACCAGGCCGTAAATGTAGAGAAACTTCTCAAAGTCGTCCTGGCCCAGTTCTATCAGGAATGCCACCACGCAGATGCCGATGATGGCGTTGTTGACCACCGGAACGGTGCGGGAAGGATTTAAGTCGCGAAGCGGAAGCATCTGTTGTTTTTCATTCCATCAATCATTATATCCGACACCGCCTTCTTGAATGTTTCCATCGTCGCCTCTCCACATCGGAATCGCTATCGGAATCGGGATCGAAACCAAATTTTATGCGCCGTTATCCGTCGGCGGCAATCCGCATGCTCAGGTCCACGGCCCGGGCCGAATGGGTCAGGCTGCCCATGGAAATGACATCCACCCCGGTGTCGGCCAGGGCGCGCAGATTCTCTTTTGCCACCGACCCGGAAACCTCCACCAGTGCCCGGCCGGCAATGGTCTTCACGGCCCGGCAAATGGCGTCGGGCTTCATGTTGTCCAGCATGATCACGTCGGCGCCCGCCTTTACGGCCTGTTTTACCTGCTCCTGAGTGGAAACCTCGACCTCGATTTTCACCAGGTGATGGGCCGCCTGCCGGGCCCTGGCCACGGCCCTGGCAATGCCGCCGCAGGCCGCTATGTGATTGTCCTTGATCAGGATCCCGTCAAAAAGGCCCATGCGATGGTTGGACGCACCACCCACGCGCACCGCGTACTTTTCCAGCACGCGCAGTCCCGGCGCGGTTTTTCGGGTGTCTGTCAGCCGTACCTTTGTTCCGGCCAACTCCTTTACGCAGGCCCGGGTAAAGGTGGCGATGCCGGAAAGCCGCTGAAGGATGTTCAAGGCCAGGCGTTCGCCTTTGAGCAGGGCCCGCATGCTGCCCTCCACCTGCATCACCTTTGTGCCTGCCTTGACCGCGTCGCCGTCCGTTGCCATGGGCAGGCAGGCGACCTCAGGGTCCAGGCTCTCAAAAACCATGGCCGCCACGTTCAGGCCGGCCACCACCAGGGGCTCCTTGGCAAGAATATACCCCCGGCCCATGGCATCCGCGTCGATGAGCGCGTCCGTGGTGATGTCACCTGCGCCGATGTCTTCAGAAAGGCCGCTTTCAATAATATATGGGATTAATAGTTCCATATTAACACCTTTAATTGTTTATACGTTACGCCTGATCGAAATCGGTATCGGGATCGCTATCGAAATCGAAACCAACAGCCCATTACCAATTCCGTACAACCACTTCGAATACCCATGCGCCGGTGCAGCGGATCAGACAAAGGCCCGAATACGTTCCCGGGCCGCCTTGAGCTTGGCCTGTTTTTCGGTCAGTTCGGCGGCCGTGGCCCTGACCGCGTCCACCACCTGGGCCGGGGCCTTGGCCAGAAACCCGCTGTTGGAAAGCTTCTTGGACACGCCGTCCAGTTCCTTGTCCACCCTGGCCAGTTCCTTTTCAATGCGGGCCAGTTCGGCGGCAAAATCGATCACACCCTCCAGCAGCACGTAAATCACCGCATCGCCCACCACGGCCGTGGCCGCGTGACGGGACTTTTCCCCCGACGCCGCGATGGCAAAGGAGGACAGCCGGGCCAGGTTGACGATCATGTCCTGATGAACCGCGAGGTTTTGGCGCAGAATTTCGTCGGCCGCGTGAACGACAACATCCAGTGTCTTGGACGGGGAGATGTTCATCTCGCCCCGCACGTTGCGGATGCCGGTGACCACGTCGATGACCAGACCCATGCGGGACTCGGCCTCCGGGTTCCGGTCCGTGCCGGCGCCGTCAAAGGAGGTCCGCATCACCGGCCCTTGCGTGCCGGGCAGGGCATGCCATATCTCTTCGGTGACAAAGGGAACAATCGGGTGAAGCAGAATCAGGGTGTTGCGCAGCACGTGCCACAGCACCTGTTTTGTCTTTTCCTTTCTGTCTTCGCCGTTTTTCCCGTAAAGATCGGGCTTGGCCGCCTCCAGATACCAGTCGCACAGTTCGTGCCACACAAACTGGTAAAGC
>JBMORB010000054.1:0-3951 GCA_049320925.1 Thermodesulfobacteriota bacterium
GAAGGAGGGGCGCAGGTGGTAAAGGACGTCAAACAGGGTGACCACGCCTACCAGCTGCTGCATGTCGTTGGTCACCATCAGGCTGACGGTCTTATATCCGGTGGTGCGCAGCTTGCCGCCCAGAATCTTGGCGATCGCCTGTTCCACCGGCGCATTTTCATTGATGGAGTCAAAGTCCCGGACCATGATATCTCTTGCGCGATCCGCCATGGTGATACTCCTGTTGTTTTGCGGTTGTTGTATGACAATGGACGAGCCAGTTTACTTTTTTGATTTCATGGCTTGCTGAAGTTTCTGCCCCAGGTCGCCCAGGCCGCCGGTCTTTTTGGGTTCGCTGCCGGAATACTGCTTCCAGTCCATGGATTCTTCCGCATCGGACGGCGCCAGGGTGATTTTTTTGTCGGCCAGGTTTATGGCCTCGATTTTTACCATGATGGGGTCATCGGCTTTGAGTTTTTCAATGGCCTTGGGATCCGCCGCCTTTTCCATGTTGGATTTGGGCATGAGGGCGGTCACTCCCGGCGCAAGGGAGATAAAACAGCCGAAACCGGTAAACCGCTCCACGGTGCCGGAAACGATCTGCCCCACGGTCATGCGGTTGGCAACCGTGAGCCAGGGGTCGCCCTCGGCCGCCTTGATGCTCAATGACAGCCGCCGGCTGACCGGGTCCACCGACGTGACCATCACCGCCACGCGGTCGCCGGGCCGGACCACGTCTTCGGCCTTGACGATCCGACGGGTGTAGCTCATTTCGCTGATGTGCACCAGCCCTTCGATGCCGGGTGCCACCTCCACAAAGGCGCCGAAATCGGCGCACCGGGTGACTTTCCCTTCCACCTTGTCGCCGGCCTTGTATTTTTCGGCAACGGTTTTCCATGGATCACCGGCCGCCTGCTTGATTGACAGGGAGATTTTCAGACCGCCGCTCTTGCTGCCGGTCTTGTCGATGGAAAGAATGCGCACCGGCAGAACAGCGCCGACACTGACCACTTCGGAAGGATCGGCAACCCTGGACCAGCTCAACTCCGAAATATGGGCCATTCCCTCCACGCCGGGATGGACTTCCATAAAAGCGCCATAAGGCATGATGCGGGTGACCCGGCCGTCCACAATATCGCCGGGCCGGGCCTGGGCCAGAAATTTTTCCCGTTCCATGGCCAGTTCCTGCTCCAGCAGACGGCGTCGGCTGACCACCAGGTTTCTGCCTTTGGCCTCGATGCGTTCGATGAGAAACGCCAGGGTGGATCCCACGAATGCTTCGGGCTTCTCCACGTAGTGAACATCCATCTGGCTGACCGGGCAAAAAGCGGTCTGGTTCATGATTTGAACCCGGAACCCGCCCTTGCAGGTTTCAATCACCTTGCCCTCCACCGGAATGCGGTTTTTCTGGGCCTCGTAAAGCATCTCACTGCCGGCGCCGGCTCCCATGGCCCTGGAAAGGCGGATTTCACCATCCCGGGTGTCCACCACGTAAAGGTCAAGCCGGTCCCCCACTTTGTATGGGAACTCACCTTTTTCATCCAGCAGTTCCGCCTTTTCCATCACGCCGTCCGACTTGGTGCCGGTGTTAAAAAAAACGGCATCGCTTCCCACGGCAATGATCTCGCCGGAAATTTTGTCCCCTACCCGCACTTCCGACCCCATCCCTGCCATGTAGGAGTCCAGAAGTGAGGCAAAATCCTCTGTTTCACCCGTGTCGGTCTTTGACGGCTCTTCGTCATGATCATGATGCGTCATGGATATAATTCTCCCTGAAGGTTGTCTGGCGCGACCCGTTCACGCCTGTTTCAACGGCTGTTTTATCAGCAAGCCACGTGCCTTGCAAGTACTATCCGGCCAGTCCCATGTGCCGTCGCCGGCATCGGTCAGAGGGGTGTTCATGTGTCTTCAAAAGGGTGGGGCCTGCAGAAATCGGGCCGGTAAACATCATGGCTTTCCATCTCCTGGAACCAGCCGTTTTCAAACCCCAGTGACTCAGCCCTCGCGGAGATCCTTTCATACTCATCAGGCCGAAGCGTCCGGTCTAATGGAGGACCGGCTTTTTTCGCTCCGGCCGTGGGGTGGTACTGGGACATCAGCGACAGGTGGACATCGGGTGACAGGTGAGCCGCGATCCACTCCAGAACGTCCAGGGAGTTTGTCGTGCAGCCGGGCAGCACCAGGTGGCGGATGATCATGCCCCGGCAGGCGACTCCATTTTCAGGGTCAATCGCAAGGCCGCTTCCCGTCTGCCGATACATTTCTTTTAAGGCGGCCCCTGCGGCTGCCGGGTAATCCGGAGCCGATGAATACCGTCCGGCCAGGGCGGCGTCCATATACTTGAAGTCCGGCAGGTAGATATCGATGATGCCGTCAAGCAGGCGGATGATCTCCGCGTTTTCATAGCCGCCGCAGTTATACACAAGCGGGAGGGTCAGCCCCCGGCCCAGGGCGATTTCCAGGGCCGCCATGATATGTGGAAGCACATGGGTGGGGGTGACGAAGTTGATGTTGTGACAGCCCATGGCCTGAAGCACCAGCAGGGTCTGGGCCAGTTCGTCGATGCGGACAAACGAAGGCCCCGGGTCCGCGGAGTTGTCGCTGATCTGGTGGTTCTGGCAATAGGCGCACCCCAGGTTACAGTGGCTAAAAAAGATCGTGCCCGAGCCCGCGCTGCCCGACAGCACCGGCTCCTCCCCCCGGTGAGCGCAGAAACTGGCCACCGGCACCCAGTCGCCGGACAGGGCGCAGAAACCCTTTTCACCGGCCAGCCGGTTTGCCCCGCACTTCCGGGGACACAGGTCGCAGCTTTCCAGCCGCCGCCACAGGCCGGGCAGGACGTTTAAGACAAGATGCCTTTTTGGTGGCAAAGGCCTTTTCATAACGATTATTTATAACCCTTCGGCCGCCCACAATGTAAAGTAGAAAGAGCGGACCTCTTTATCTTTGAAGGCCATGAATGGTTATGGATTGGTGCTGTTTCGTATCGCTCCCCGGTTCCAGGAAAAATAGGTGCCGATCAGACACAGGCCGCAACACACGGCGAATCCCAGCCGAACAGTCCGCAGAAAGGCCGGGTAGGTTTCCGGCGTGATCTGCTTCCCGCCGATGAGCACGGCGAACAGAAGGGTGGCAATGGCCATGCTCAGCATCTGGCCGATCAGCCGCATGGTGGCCACGGTGCCGGACGCAAGACCGTAATGGGCCGGCGCCACGCTGCTCATGATGGCGTTCATGTTGGGCGATGAAAACAGGGCAAATCCCAGACCCAGCAGGAGCAGGGTGGCAACGATATAGGGAATGTTGGTGGCGCCGTTGAGGCGGGACAGCAGCAGAAGGCCGCAGGCACACAGCACCATGCCCAGGGAAGCGATGGAAGCCGGTTCAAAACGGTCGGAGAACCTGCCGGCCAGGGGCGAAAACAGGGCCATTACCACCGGCTGGGTAATCAGTATGAGTCCCGCGCGCTGGGGCGGCATGGATTTGATGTATTGAAGATAGAGGCTCAGGTAAAAAGCCACGGCAAAGGTGGCGGCATAGTTGATCAGGGCCGCCAGGCTGGAAAAAGAAAAACCCCGGTTGTGCTGAAACAGGCCGATTTCCACTACCGGATAGGGTGTCCTGATCTCCTGCCGGACAAAAGCGTAAAAACAGGCCGCGGCCCCGGTCAGGGCAATAGCGCCCCATGCGCCCGGCATGTGGGAAAGCCCGATCATCAGCAGTATCAGGCAGCAGCCATAGAACAGAACACCGACAAGGTCCAGGGGCTGGCCCCGTGCCACGCGCCATTCATCTTTTATCATGGTGACGGCCAGATAGATCGAGACCAGTCCAAGGGGGAAGGTGACCCCAAACAGGCTGCGCCAGCCCCACAGGTTTGCAAGATAATCGGCGGCAAACGGGCCCGCGGAAAGCCCCATGTAGACGGCGGCCACGGTGATGCCGATGGCACGGCCCCGTTCCGATGGCGGG
>JBMORB010000055.1:0-3943 GCA_049320925.1 Thermodesulfobacteriota bacterium
CAGGATGGGGACGGTCATGCGGGAAAAAAGCAGGGACGCCACCTCTCCGGCCATGAGGCTGATGGCCAGGCCCTGAAAAATGGGGTCGAACAGGATCACCGACGCCCCCACCACCACGGCGGCGGCGGTGAGCATCATGGGCCGGAAGCGCACGGCCCCGGCATCCACCACGGCCTGGTCCAAGGGCATGCCCTGGCGGACCCGCAGCTCAATGAAGTCCACCAGAATGATGGAATTACGCACCACGATGCCGGCCCCGGCGATAAACCCGATCATGGAGGTGGCGGTGAAAAAGGCGCCCGCGGCCCAGTGGGCCGGCAGAATGCCGATCAGGGAAAAAGGAATGGCCGCCATGATCGTGACCGGCGTGGAAAAGGACTGGAACCACCCCACCACCAGCACAAAGATCAGCACCAGCACCACGGCAAACGCCAGGCCCAGATCCCGGAACACCTCGTAGGTGATGTGCCACTCGCCGTCCCATTTCATGGCGTACCGCCGGTCATTGTCGGGCAGGCCGGCCGTGTGCTGTTCGATTTTATATCCCTCGGGCAGATCGATGGCGTCGATTTTCTTTTTCATCTCGAAAATGGCGTAGACCGGGCTCTCCCTGGCGCCGGCCACGTCGCCCAGCACATAGACCACGGGCATGAGGTTCTTGTGATAGATGCTGCGGTCCACCGGGGTCTTTCGCTCGGTGACCAGGGAAGACAGGGGCACCAGGCCGCCGTCCGCGCCGGCCAGCCGGATGCTTTTGAGCCGGTCGATGCCGGCCCGGTCAGCCAGGGGCAGGCGCACGAGAATGGCCAGGTCCTCTTTTTCCGCAGGCTGGTGCAACAGTCCTACCTGACGGCCGGACAGGGCCAGTTGCAGGGTATCGGCCACCTGGGCCGTGGAAATGCCGTGCAAAGCCGCTTTTTCCCTGTCCACGGTCAGTTCATACCGGGGCTGGGTCTCCTCCAGGTACCAGTCCACGTCCACCACGCCCGGCGTGGTTTCAAAAATCTCCTTGATCTTCGCGGCGATCTCCTCCCGGCGGGCGGTGTCCGGGCCGTAGACTTCAGCCACCAGAGTGGAGAGCACCGGCGGGCCCGGCGGCACCTCGGCCACTTTGATACGGGCCCCGTGCCGGGCGGCAATGGCTTCCAGGGCCGGGCGGATGCGCTTGGCAATGGCGTGGCTCTGTTGTTTCCGAAGGCCTTTTTCCACCAGATTGACCTGAATGTCGGCCATGTTGTGGCCGGCCCGCAGGTCGTAGTGGCGCACCAGGCCGTTGAAGTTAAACGGCCCGGCCGTGCCCGCGTGAACCTGGCAGTCGGTGACCTCGTTGACGGTCCTGATATAATCGGCCATCTCCACGGCCGCGGCCAGGGTCTGTTCCAGGGTGGCCGATTCGGGCATGTCGAGAATCACCTGCATCTCGCTCTTGTTGTCAAAAGGCAGCATCTTGACCTTGACCAGGCCCACCCCCACCAGGCCGCAGGAGACAAGCAGCAGGGCCGTGACGGCCGCCAGAAAAACCGTGCGCCGTCGGGCGTCGTGAAGCAGCCGGTTCATGACCTTCCGGTAGGCGCGGGTGCTCCAGCCCTCCTGTGCTTCGGCGTCGTGGCCGCCGTGGCCCCCGCCGGAGGCCAGCAGGCGCACCGAAGCCCAGGGCGTGACGATGAAGGCCACCACCAGGGAAAAAATCATGGCCGCCGACGCCCCCACGGGAATGGGTCGCATGTAGGGCCCCATCAGGCCCCCCACAAAGGCCATGGGCAGAATGGCCGCGATCACGGTAAGGGTGGCCAGAATCGTGGGGTTGCCCACCTCGTCCACGGCCTCGATGGCCACGGCAAAACGGGACCGGTCCCTGTTTTCCGGCAGGTGGTAGTGGCGCACGACGTTTTCCACCACCACGATGGCGTCGTCCACCAGAATGCCGATGGAAAAAATCAGGGCAAACAGGGTGATGCGGTTCAGGGTATAGCCGTACAGATAAAACACCGCCATGGTCAGGGCCAGGGTCACGGGAATGGCCAGGGCCACCACCCCGGACTCCCGCCGTCCCAGCGTCAGCCAGATCAGGATCGTCACCGACACCACGGCGATGAACATGTGCAGCAGCAGTTCGTCGGACTTTTCCTTGGCCGTCTCCCCGTAATGGCGGGTGACGGTCATGTGAATGTTGTCCGGCAGAATCGTGCCCCGGGCCTTTTCCACGCGGGCCAGGACCCGCCGGGCCACGGCCACGGCATTGGTCCCTTTTCGCTTGGCCACGGTGAGGGTCACCGCCGGATACAGGCCCTCCGCGGCGATCTGTTTTTCATGGGCCGCCGGCCCGGTTCCGAAAAACACATACTGGCCGGGGTCTTCGGGCCCGTCGATCACGTGCGCCACGTCCCGCAGGTAAACGGGGCTGCCCTCGTCCACGCCCACCACCACGGCCTCCACATCCTCGGCGGCGCGCAGAAAACCGCCGACATGGACCCGGACCTGGCCCTCGGGGCCGGGAAAGGTTCCGGCGTCCGACGCCTGGTTGGCCCCGTTCAGCATCCGGGCCACCCTGCCGGGGTCCAGGCCCCGGGCCGCCATGCGGGCGGGGTCCAGAAGAACCTGCACCTGGCGGCGCCGGCCCCCGATCAGGGTGGTCAGGGACACGTCCTTTTCCCGCTTGGCCACGTTTTCCACCTCGGCGGCCACCCGCCGCAGCAGGTAATGGTCCGCGTCCTTGGACCAGAAGGTCAGGGCCAGAATGGGCACGTCGTCGATATAGCGGGGCTTGATCAGCGGCGGGCCGGCGGCATGCGGCATGCGGTCCATGTTGGCCATGAGCTTGGACTGGAGCCGGACGATGGATTCTTCCTCGTCCTGGCCCACGTAAAAACGCACCACGGCCATGGACATGCCCGTCGACGAGGTGGAATAGACATACTCCACGCCGGGGACCTCCCACAGCAGTTTTTCCATGGGGCTGGTGATCCGGGTCTCCACTTCCTTTGCCCCGGCGCCGGGCATGGGCACAAAAACGTCGATCATGGGAACAATGATCTGGGGCTCCTCCTCGCGGGGCAGGGCGATCACCGCGGCGATGCCCATAAGAACGGACGCGATGATCACCAGGGGCGTGAGCCTGGAGTCGATGAAAAACCGCGCGATGCGTCCGGCCATGCCGGTGGCGGCGCTCATGGAGCCACCTCCACCGTGTCGCCGTCATCAAGGTCCGGCGGCGGGTCGGTCACATACCGGTCCCCTTCCTCAATGCCGGATATCACTTCCACCCTGTCGCCGTATTGCCGGCCGGCGCGAATCAGCCGGAAACGGGCCACGCTGTCCGCGTCCACTTTGTAGACGCCGGAAAGCTGGCCGTGGACCACCACCGCCGATTCGGGCACCAGCAGCATGCCGGCCTCGCCCACGGGAATGGCCACACGGGCGAACATGCCCGACTTGAGCCGTTTGTCGTCGGGCAGGGCCACCTTGACCAGAAAGGAGCGGCTCCGGGTGTCGGCCGCCGGCGAAATGCGGCCCACCCGGCCGGTGAGCACCGCGTCGCCCAACGCCGGAATGGAGACGGAAACCTGCTGATTCAGGGAGACCGCCTGAATGTGATTTTCCGGCAGCACCAGGTCGGCGCAGAAGGCGTCCTCCTGCTCCATGGCCAGCAATGGCGTGCCCGGCGAGGCCATGTCCCCCGGGTCGATCATCCGGGCCGTGATAACGCCGTCATAGGGCGCTCTTATCCCGGCGTCCCTGCGGGCCACTTCGGCCGCTTCCAGGGCGGCCTGGGCCTGGCGGTGGCGGGCCTCCACCTCCTCGAATTCCTGGCGGCTCACCGAGTTTTCCCGAATCAGGTTCTGATACCGCTCGTAGGTGCTCTTTGCCAGTTCGGCGGCGGCCCTGGCCTGGTCCAGGCTGGCGCTCACCTGCCGCTGGTCGATCTCCGCCAGCAGGTCGCCCT
>JBMORB010000056.1:0-3936 GCA_049320925.1 Thermodesulfobacteriota bacterium
TTTTGTCCTCCGTCCGCATCGAATAAAAAAATCCATTTTGCCTTCTTGACAGCCCGGTCTTTGTGATTATTTTTTTTGCCAAAAGATAACTGTTTGATTTAACAGTCTATCTATGAGCAATAAAGATAGGAGGTGAATCAAATGGCCAATCTTATTCCATGGAAACGCAAGAAAAGTGACGTGGCGGAAGGTTTTCGCACGGGCGTGACCCTTTTCCCGGACTGGTTTTTCGAAGAATCCCTTTTCCCCATGTCCGGCCTGCTTTCTTCCGGGCAGATGCATCCCAGCGTTGACCTTGTCGAAACCGACAGGCAGATCGTGGTAGAGGCTGAAATCCCCGGCATGGAGAAAAAGGATATTCAGGTCTCCTTAAGCGGACGGCAACTGACACTGTCCGGAGAAAAATCCCACGAGGAAAAGGAAATCCGAAGAGGGCACCATCTGATGGAACGCGCCTGGGGCGCCTTTCACAGGGTGCTTGAGCTTCCGGCCGACGTGGACCCGTCCCGGGTCAACGCCACGTACAAGAACGGCGTGCTGAAGGTGACGCTGCAAAAAACAAAGGAGCACCAGGGCCGCACCATCAAGATTGAAGGCTGAAAAACACACACAAACGCGGGGCGGCCGGCGACACCGTCCGTCCCGGGAAAGGAGGATGTTATGATCACTCGACGTCTTTTTGATTTTCCCTCTTGGGGATTTCGTGATTATCTTGCCGAACTCGAACCGATCCGGCGGCAGTTGAGCCGGATCATGGAGAACATCGAGGGCGGCCCCCGACTGGCCGGGGCCGGTGTTTTCCCGCCGGTCAACCTGACCGAGGCAAAGGATGTGTTTTATCTCCGGGCTGAACTGCCCGGCGTAAAAGCCGGGGACCTGGATATTCAGGCCACGGGCAACAGCATCTCCATTTCCGGGGAACGCAAACTGCCCGACGAGGGCGCCAATGCCAGGTTTCATCGCCGGGAGCGCGAGGCGGGCCGTTTCTCCCGAATGATCAAAATGCCCGGCGACATCGATGCCGACAAGATCAAGGCGTCCCTGGTCAATGGCATTCTGACCATCACCGTGCCCAAGTCCGAGGCCGCCAAACCCCGGCAGATATCGATCAACTGACCCCGGTTCGCGTGAAAGGAGGGATTAAACATGTCTGACAAAGATAAAAAAGAGATTCAGGTCAAGGGAAAACAGGAAGCCGCGGCTCCGGAGCAGACCCGGCCCGGCGCGCTTTTCACCCCGGCGGTGGATATTTTTGAAACCGACGCCGACATCACCCTGCTGGCCGACCTGCCCGGCGTGACACCCGACAACCTGACCATTGACCTGCGGGACAACGTGCTGACCCTGACGGGCGACATCGCGCCCTTTGAGACCGCCGACGAGCAGGACATTCTGATCGAATACGAAGTGGGTAAATACTACCGGCAGTTTACCGTGTCCGATATCATCGACCAGAGCCGCATTGAGGCCAAACTCAACGACGGCGTTCTTCGGCTGAAACTGCCCAAGGCGGAAAAGGCCCAGCCCAGACGCATCACGGTCACCGCCTGATCCGTCACAAGGGGGCCGGGATCAACGCCCGCCCCCTTTCCCGGCGCCCGGAAAGCCGCCTCCTACCCCGGATATTTCATGAAATTTTTCGACATAAAATTGGCGTAAAATGCTTCAATCTGCTCATGACAGTCTGTATTTTTTAAAACCGGTTGGATTTCATTACAACAGCTTGTATTCGATGCAATAATTCACTCATATCGAAAAATTTCATGAAATATCCGGGCTACCTCAGGACCGTGCGCACCAGCCAGGCCGTATAACCGGCAAAACAGAGCAGCAGGGCCGAACCTTCAAAGCGGTTGATGCGGCCGGGCCGTCCCGCGAATCCGTACCCGATGACAAAGATCGAGGCCGTGAGTCCGGCCATGACCGGCAGGTCCCGGGAAAAAAGGTCCGGTGTCACGGCCATGGGGCAGACCGTGCCGGCGAGCCCCACCACGGCCAGGGTATTGAACAGGTTGGACCCCAGCACGTTGCCCAGGGCGATGTCAGCCTCGCCCTTGCGCGTGGCGGCAATCGACGACGCCAGTTCCGGCAGCGACGTGCCCACGGCAACGATGGTCAGGCCGATGATCAGGTCGCTGACCCCGAAACTCCGGGCAATGGTCACCGCGCCCCATACCAGGACCCGGGAACCGGCGATCAGCAGCACCAGCCCCATCGCCAGCCAGAACGCGGCCCGCTTCAGCGGCATGGTCCGGGCCGCCAGTTCCCGTTCCACTTCCCCGCCCAGGGTATCGGCCTTTTTTACCAGGCCCTGCCGGATGGACCATGCCATCAGGCATCCGAACACGGCCAGCAGGACCAGGGCGTCGAAACGGCTGATACCGCCGTCTGCCATCTGCCATCCGGCCAGCGCCGTGACGCCGGTAAGAATGGGAAGTTCCGTGCGCAGCACCCGGGAATGAACGGCGATGGGACTGATGACGGCCGTGAACCCCAGAATCAGGGCAATGTTGGTGATGTTGGAGCCGTAGGCGTTGCCCAGGGCAATGCCGGCATTCGCGTCCAGGGCGGCCAGCACGGAAACCGTCAGTTCCGGGGCCGATGTGCCGAACCCCACGATCACCATGCCGATCAGAAGCGGCGGCATGCCGAAATGGCCCGCGATGGACGAAGCCCCATCCACAAAACGGTCGGCGCTCAACACCAGTACTATCAGGCCCCCGATAATTGCAAGAACAGCCATCAGCATACGTCTTCTCTTTCCGGTTACCTCACGAATCGGCCCGTGTCATCTCAGCTTCCCGATGATCCACCGGGACATCTCCCTGTCGTCTTTTTTGTTTTTCAGTACCCCCAGGACCTTATCCAGCGGGATTTCGGCCCTGGCCATGCTTTTGTGGCCCCCGGCGCTGCCCATGCTTTCAAACGCCTTCTTCGCGGCCCGGCCGGCGTCCCGGCGGGCACCGTCGTTGCGCAGGATCACAACCAGCCGGTTGTCGTAAATGCCGGACACGATGCTCCACTGAACCGAGCTGACCCGCATGAAAAAGTCGGCCACGATCACGCACACATCCGGGTTGGTCACCCGGCCCAGGTGGGCAAAGATCTTTCTATTGCGCATGACCTTCCGCTCCAGCGCCCGGGAAAAAAAGGCCAGAAACTCGGGCTTGATCTCCGCCTGCTCGATCTTCCGGGCCAGGTGAATGTTCACATACCTGAAAATGTACTGAAAGGCCCGCACGTCTTCCATGGCGGCGTGGCGCTCGAAATTGCTGGTATCGGTCTTGATGCCCAGGTAAAGGCCGGTGGCCAGCTTCTGGGAGGGTTTGATCCGGGCGGCCTTCAGGTACTCGGTCAGGATGGTGGCGGTGGCGCCGTAATCGGGCCGGATATCGGTATAGGCGGCCGCGTTTTTGACCGCGGCGGGATGATGGTCGATCACCACGTCGGCGGGCGGAAGACCGGCCAGCCGCTCGTTGTGTTCCGGCTGGGAATCCACCAGCACGAAACGGCTGAAGCGGCCGGTGTCCACGGTGTCGATATGGACCAGTTTCACGCCCAGCAGCCGCACCATGGCAAGATTGTCGGGCCGGTCGATGACGTTTATATGCGCGATGGTCACGCCGGCCACCTTTTTCCAGAGCAGCCGCTTGACCGCCAGGGCGCAGGCAATGGCGTCAGGGTCGGCGTTGATCACCACCAGCACCTGGTCCGTGGTCTGAAACCGTCCGTAAAAAAGTCGAATGCGCTCGCTGCCGGAAAGGGACATGGAACCTCCATGGGTCGATGCAAGATGGGGCCTGTCACTGTTGCCTGAAAACGGTTTTAATCATGACTGGATATCGTTTGTCTATCCAGATCGAAATCGGTATCGGGGTCGGTATCGAAATCGAATTTTAATATACAGCGGTTCTCGTAAAAACTATCTCCCTCTTT
>JBMORB010000057.1:0-3933 GCA_049320925.1 Thermodesulfobacteriota bacterium
TTACGTGATGCTGGCCCAGACCTCCGATTTTCTGGTTTTCCCCAGCCTGGTTCCGGATTTTGCCTTCTGGGAGCCCTATGCCCACATCATCGGCTCCGCGGAACTGGTCATCCTGATCGTCACCGCAGCCGTCATGGCCCTTCTGACCCTTCTGATCAAGTTCACGCGGATCGGCAAGGCCATGCGCGCCACGGCCCAGGACAAGGTCATGGCCGCCCTGGTCGGTGTTGACGTGAACCGCGTGATATCCGCCACCTTCATCGCGGGATCGGCCACGGCGGCCATTGGCGGCGTGCTGATCGCCTCCCACATCGGCCAGATCAACTTTTATATCGGGTTTCTGGCCGGCATCAAGGCTTTTGTGGCCGCCGTTCTGGGAGGCATCGGCAGCATTCCCGGCGCGGTGCTGGGCGCCCTGGTGCTGGGATGGACGGAGAGTTTTTTTGCCGGATACGTTTCCAGCGATTATGAGGACGCGTTTGCGTTCATCTTTCTGGTGCTGATTCTTATTTTCAGGCCGGCGGGACTTCTGGGACGACCGGGCCATCGGAAGGCTTGACCCATGCGGACACAGACAGACGCGATTTTCAGGGATGTCGGCCGGTCGCTGCTGATCAGCGCCTGGTTCATGCTCCTGACGTTCCCCATCATGGTCATCCGCGTCAATACCGTGGACAACATCATCGAGTGGCGCTGGTCCAATCTGCTGGCCGTGGGCGGAGCCGGCTTTCTGCTGAGCCTGGCCTGGCACCGAATGACGGGCCGCGGGGAAAGAAAAGCCAGGGCGGACGGGCGAAAAAGGGCGAAGGCGCATTCCCGGCTGCGGGACATGATACGAGACAGACGGTTGCGTCTGGCCGGTGCGGTTTTTCTGCCGGCCGGCCTGGTTCTGTTGCCGTTTCTGGTGTCTCTTTATCAGGTCAATATCCTGATCACCGCCATGATCTATGTCATGCTGGGACTGGGTCTCAACATCGTGGTGGGCCTGGCCGGGCTTTTAAATCTGGGCTACGTGGCCTTTTACGCCGTGGGCGCCTATACCTATGCCCTGCTGAACCTTCATTTCGGGGTGAACTTCTGGGTGGCCCTTCCCGCTGGCGCGGGCCTTGCGGCCGTGGCCGGCATCCTGCTGGGGTACCCGGTGCTTCGCCTGAGGGGCGACTATCTGGCCATCGTGACCCTGGCCTTTGCCGAGATCACCCGGCTGGTGCTGGAGAACTGGAACACCTTTTCCTTCGGCCCCAGCGGCATCGCCGAGATTCCCCGGCCTCCTTTCTTCGGCATGGACATGTCCCTGGAGGCCAATACCATTTTCTTTTATTTTCTGATGATCCTGATGGTGGCCTTCACCGTTTTCGTGGTGACGCGGCTGCAGCACTCCCGGATCGGCCGGGCCTGGGTGGCTCTCCGGGAGGACGAGATCGCCTGCCAGGCCATGGGTATCGACACCACCCGGATCAAGCTGGCGGCCTTTGCCCTGGGCGCCACCTGGGCCGGTCTGGGGGGCGTGCTGTTCGCCGCCAAGACCACCTTCATCAACCCGGCCAGTTTCACCATCTGGGAATCCATTCTTATCCTCTGCATCGTGGTGCTGGGCGGCATGGGGTCCATCGTCGGGGTCATCCTGGGTGCCCTGTTTCTGGTGCTTCTGCCCGAATACCTCCGGGCCTTTTCGGAATACCGCATGCTGCTGTTCGGACTCATCCTGGTGGTGATGATGATTTTCAGGCCGGGCGGCATTCTTCCGGAGGCCCGGCGGGCCTACCGTTTTGAAGGGAAAAACAGATGAGCGCCGTTTCTCCCGTGTTGCAGGTCACCGGCCTGCGGATGGATTTCGGCGGCCTGCGTGCCCTTGACAGTCTGGATCTGGACGTTCGGCAAAACGAGATCGTGGCCCTGGTGGGTCCCAACGGCGCGGGAAAAACCACCCTGTTCGACTGCCTTACCGGCATCTGCGCGCCGACCGGGGGTGATGTTGTTATTGCTCCGCCGGGGAAAAAACCGGAACGGGTCAACGGCCTTGCCCCCGACCGGATAACCCAAAAGGGTGTGGCCCGGACCTTTCAGACCATCCGGATTTTTCCGAACATGACGGTCCTGGAAAACGTCATGATCGGCCGGCACTGCCGGCTTACATCCGGCATTCTCGGCGCCGTGCTGCGGGACGCAAAAACCCGGGATGAAGAACGGCGGGTGGCGGATGACAGCTACGCCCTTCTTGAGAAAATCGGCCTTGCCGGCTATGTCAACGAGCCGGCGAAAAACCTGCCCTACGGCGCCCAGCGGCGGCTGGAGATCGCCCGGGCACTGGCCACGGAGCCTTTTTTGCTGCTGCTCGACGAGCCGGCCGCGGGCATGAACCCCAGAGAAACGCATGAGCTTGACGAACTGATCGTCCGTCTCCGCGACACGGGGAATCTCTCCATTCTGCTTATCGAGCATGACATGAAGCTGGTGATGAGCCTGTCTGACCGGATCTTTGTTCTGGATTACGGGCGAAAGATCGCCGAAGGGCCGCCGGATGGGATCCGCTCCGACCCCAAGGTCATCAAAGCCTATCTGGGGGAGGACTTTGATGCTTGAACTGACCGGCGTCAGCGCTTTCTACGGCAGTATTCCGGCCCTGAAAGATGTCTCCCTCAAAGTGGACGAGGGCGAGATCGTCACCCTGATCGGCGCCAACGGCGCCGGGAAGTCCACCGCGCTGATGACCATCTGCGGGGTGGTGCCGGCGCGAAAGGGCGAGGTCCGCTTTCTGGGGAGGCCCATCACCGGCATGGACACGGCCCGGATTGTCTCCCTGGGGATCCTGCAGGTTCCGGAAGGGCGGCGCATCTTTCCCCATCTCACCGTCCGGGAGAACCTGGACATGGGGGCCTTTCTTCGGAAAGACAAAGCCGGCATCCGGCAAGACAGGGATTATATTTTCGGCCTGTTCCCGATTCTGGCCGAACGGCGGCACCAGGCCGGCGGCACCCTTTCCGGCGGGGAGCAGCAGATGCTGGCCATATCCCGGGCGTTGATGGCCCGGCCCCGCCTGCTGCTGCTGGACGAGCCTTCCCTGGGCCTTGCGCCCATTGTGATCCGGCAGATATTCGACATCATCCGAAAGATCAACCGGGAAAACGGAACCGCTGTTTTTCTGGTGGAACAGAACGCGAACCTTGCCCTCAAACTGGCCGGCCGGGGGTATGTCATGGAAAACGGCCGCGTCACCCTGACCGACTCGGCCGCCCGCCTGCTGGAAAATCCGGAAGTAAGGACTGCCTATCTGGGAATGTAGGGCGGGATCCTTTTAAGTCGAAATCGTTATCGCAATCGAAAAAATCGTCTGCAGGGTCAGTCGGTTCCCCTCAGCCCCATGATAGTCCGGGCCTCGTCCGGCGTGGCCGGTGTTCTGCCCAGGACCTCGGCGATTTTGACGGCCTGTTCCACCAGTTCGTAATTGCCCTTTGCCAGTTCGCCGCCGGCCAGGCGGGTGTTGTCTTCAAGGCCGACCCTCATGTGGCCGCCCATGAGGGCCGACTGCATGATGGCGGGAAACTCGTCTTTTGCCACGCCGCAGGTGGTAAAGTTCGCTTTTCGGCCCAGAGACCGGACCGCATGGGCCAGGGCCACGAAGGCGTCGGGCCGGAACCGCTGACCGCCGGTGACCCCCCACACGAAATTGAAGTTCAGCGGTTCGGTGAAAAAGCCCTGCTTTGCAATGGCGCAAAAGTTGTCCAAGCCGCCCATGTCATATATTTCTATTTCCGGCTTGACCCGGTTATCCTCCATGGCCTTGCCGAAGTCCTGGAGCATGGTAAAGGTGTTTTCAAACACGTAGTCCATGAAAATCGCGCCGGTTTTTCTGTCCAGCACGCTGAAGTTCATGGTGTTGGTGTTCAGAGAAGCCATTTCCGGTTTGACGGCCACGATCTGGGCGATGCGCTG
>JBMORB010000058.1:0-3931 GCA_049320925.1 Thermodesulfobacteriota bacterium
CATTACAACGGTCAACAAATCGGCCCGCAAGATGCTCTCCATTCCCCACCGCACGATTCTGCACCGTTACTACGCCAACGTGCTCGGCAGCCAGTACCTGAAACTGGCCGACGACCTGATCGCCAGGATCAGGGATACGGGCCAGGACATGGTGGAAATGCCGCTCCGGCTGACCATCAACCGAAGCCCCCGCAGTTTCATGGTCTACTTAAACGCCCTGCGCCACGAAAAGACCGGCCAGTACATGGGCATCGTGATGGTGATCGACGATCTGACCGAGCTGGAAAAAGCCCAGCGCATGGCGGCCTGGCGCGAGGTGGCCCGGCGCATCGCCCACGAGGTGAAAAACCCGCTCACCCCCATTTCCCTGTCGGCCCAGCGCCTGCAAAGAAAATTCGGTCCCGGCGCCGATGACCCGGTTTTCGAGGAGTGCATTCGCACCATTCTCGACTACGTGGACATCATTCGAAACCTGGTCAACGAGTTTGCCGCCTTTGCCAAGTTCCCGTCCGCCAAGCTGGCCCCCGGCGACCTGCTTCAGATCATCCGTGAGACCGCCGACCTTTACACCGAGGAAAACAGCCCGGTCACCTTCACCATTGACGCGCCGGAAACGCTGCCTTCCCTGAACCTGGACCGGCAGCAGATCAAGCAGGCACTGATCAACCTGATTGAAAACGCCATCACCGCCATGGAGGGCGCCGGCGCCATCACCATCACGGTAAAGCACGACCCGGCGGCCATGAAAGTGACACTGACCTTTGCCGACACGGGAAAAGGGCTTTCACCGGCGGCGAAAAACAACCTGTTTGAGCCCTATTTTTCAACCAAAAAATCGGGCATGGGGCTGGGGCTTGCCATTGTCAGCTCCATTATCGCGGACCACAACGGCGCCATCAGCGCCCACGATAACGAGCCCCGGGGCGCCAAGTTCATCATCGAACTGCCGGCATGAGAAGCCCGGCGGAGCATATGGAGAAAAGTGAATGTTTCCATCGGTTTTAATCGTCGACGACGAGCCGGCCATTCTGCAGTTTCTGGGAGGCATGCTGTCGGACGAGGGGTTTGAGATTCTCACCGCCTCCAACGGATACGAGGCCCTGAAAACCATTGAAGCCGAGTCGCCGGACATCGTGCTGCTCGACATCTGGATGCCGGGCATCGACGGCATTGAGACCCTCCGGGAGATCAAGACCACCAGCCCCCATATTCCGGTG
Source organism: Thermodesulfobacteriota bacterium (assembly GCA_049320925.1). GTDB lineage: Bacteria > Desulfobacterota > Desulfobacteria > Desulfobacterales > Desulfosudaceae > Desulfosudis. The sequence goes on from JBMORB010000058.1 coordinate 1,218, forward strand.
GTGATCATCACCGGCCACGGCACCATCGAAACCGCGGTTAATGCCACCAAAATCGGGGCCTTTGATTTTATTGAAAAACCCCTTTCCATCGACAAGGTGGTGGTGGCCATTCACAACGCGTTGAACTTCCGCCGGCTGGAGGAGGAAAACCGGTACCTGAAGAAAAAAACCCTGAAAAAAAGCTCCATCGACGGCGCCAGCCCGGCAGTGGCGGCCTTAAAACAGCAGATCGCGGCGGCGGCCCCCACCGACGCGTGGATTCTGATCACCGGGGAAAACGGCACCGGAAAGGAGATGGTGGCCCGCACCATCCACACTCTGAGCCCCCGGGGCGAGCACCCGTTCGTGGACATCAACTGCGCGGCCATTCCGGAAAAATCCCTGGAAAGCGAGCTGTTCGGCCATGAAAAGGGGGCATTCAAGACCGCCGCCACCAAGTCCATCGGCAAGATCGAACTGGCCAACAAGGGGACCCTGTTCCTGGACGAGATTTCCAACATGAGCCCGGCCACCCAGGCAAAGCTGGTGCGGGTGCTTCAGGAACAGAAATTCCAGCGGCTGGGCAGCTCCCGGACCCTGTCGGTGAACGTCCGGGTCATCGCGGCCACTCACCGGGACCTGGAACAGGAAATCAAGGAAGGCCGGTTCCGCCAGGACCTTTTCTTCATGATCAACGTGATCCCCATCGACATGCCGCCCCTGCGGGACCGGAAGGAGGACATCCCGGTCCTGACCGCCGTCTTTCTGGAACAGCACGCCCGGCAGAACAACGCGACAATAAAAACGCTGTCACAGGAGGCGCTGGACCTGCTGTGCGGCTACGCGTGGCCCGGCAACGTGCGGGAGCTTAAAAACCTCATGGAGCGCCTCACCATCATGATCCAAAAAGAGACCATCGAGGCGGCCGACCTTCCCCGGCCCTACAACCCGGGCAAGGCGGCGCCGGCGCTTCCGGCGGCGGAGCTGTTTGTCCCCACGGACCTGAAGGAGGCCCGCACCCGTTTTGAGGATGCCTATATCCGCTTCATGCTGGACCAGAACGGGGCGGATATCGTCAAAACCGCCAAAGCCATGGGCGTGGACAAGGGGTATCTTCGGAAAAAAATGAAGAAGATGGGAATATAACCCGGGAGTTTTATAGAACCGGCCATGGCGCCAACCCGGATATTTCACGAGTTGATTTGGCCGCGGATGCAAGGCCCAGGACGCGAAGCTGTAGTCAATCTGCTGCGAGCGGCCTGCAACACAGCAGATGCGGCCAGGGTGACTCGCCCGAAGGGTGAAATTTTCGACATAAAAATCGGCAAAAAATGCCTCAAACCGCTCATGACAGTTTGTATTTTTGAAAAATGCTCGAATTCTACCGCAACAACATGTGTTTTATATAAAAATTTATGGGTGTCGAAAAATTTCATGAAATGTCCGGGCTAACCATTATCGGCGGAACACTGAAAGGCAAAAGGCTCTTCTCCCCGAAGGGCATGGGGGTCCGGCCCACGTCCGGCCGGGTGCGCGAGGCCCTTTTTAACATCCTCATGAACGAGATCGAAGGCGCCATTGTGGCCGACCTGTTTGCCGGCACCGGGGCGATGGCCATCGAAGCCCTGAGCCGGGGAGCGGCCCGGGCCGTGCTGATCGATAATCACCCGGCTTCGCTGGCCGTTATTGAAAAAAACCTTGCCGCCTGCCGCCTTCAGGCGGCCGCCACCCTCATCCGCTATGACGCGACCCGGGACCTTGCCTGCTTAAAGTCTTCCGGCCTGCGTTTTGACCTGGTGTTCATGGACCCGCCTTATAAATCCGGGGCCACGGGCCGGGTTCTGGCCAACCTTCATGCCTGCGGAGTCCTGGCCCCCGGCGCCTGGGTGGCGGCCGAGCATCCGGACCGGCCCCCGCTGGATGACGGTGAGTGGAACCGGCTTCCCTTTACACTTGCCGGCCGGCGCCGATACGGAAAAACCCTTGTCTCTTTTTTCCGGTATATGATAGAAAATCCCGAAGACGACGGCACAACGCCATTGCTTTTGCCCTGATGCCCGCGGATGCGGCTCAATCGCGTTTGCGCAAAGGAGAGCGCCCCATGACCATCGCCATCTATCCCGGTTCCTTTGATCCGGTCACCAACGGCCATATCGATATCATTCAGCGGGGACGCCTGCTGTTTGACAAAATCATCGTGGCCATCCTGCTCAATCCCGGCAAAAAGTCGCTTTTTTCAGTTGAGGAACGCATGGCCATGCTGACTGAAAGCGTGAAGGACATCGACGGCGTGGAGGTGGACTCTTTTGGCGGCCTGCTGATCGACTACGCCGAACGGAAAAACGCGAAAGCCATTCTTCGCGGCATGCGGGCCGTGTCCGACTTTGAGTATGAATTTCAGCTGGCCCTGATGAACCGGCGGCTCAACCGCGACATTCAGACCGTCTTTCTGATGACCGGTCTTCGATGGATCTACACCAGCTCCTCCATCATCAAGGAGGCGGCCCAGTTCGGCGGCGACATCAGCGGCATGGTGCCGCCCGTCGTTGAAAAAAAGCTGGCGGAAAAAATCGGGTACGCGCCCAACCATCGAAAATCAGAGGAGTAGGCCGGCGCGCCGGGGGCACCCGGCCGCTGGACCTCGGGCGCGAAGGAGGGGATCGGCACCTCGGCGAGCCTGGGCTCACGGGTCTGGTTCACGCTGCTCGACGGTGCGGTGAGCGAGGTCTACTACC
>JBMORB010000059.1:0-3928 GCA_049320925.1 Thermodesulfobacteriota bacterium
TAGGGCTCATCCACCGGTTTCCCGTCCACAAAAAGAGCCCCCTGCCTGAATTCAACGCTCTGGCCTTCGGTTGCAACGATGCGTTTGAGCAGCATCACCCGGTTGCCGGCCAGACGCACCGTCACCACATCCGGCGGGCCGGGCCGGTCAAAAAGATAACGCTGAGTAAAACAGAAGTTGATCTCCCCCGTTTTATAAGTCGGCGCCATGCTTTCCCCCTGAACGCGGAACGGGATGCATATATAATTGAAGAACACAAAGGCCGCGACAGCCACGCAAACAAGACGGGCCATATAATGCCGGGTCACGGCCGGGAAAAAAAACCGTTTTACACTTTTTCCGATCATAAAAAGTTAAATCCGCAGAAACACCACCGAGTTGCGATCTTCCGTGTCAGTTAACCCCATACACAGGCCCGTGTCAATGGCCAGGCGCATACATTCCCGGTTTGACAATCGGCGGTCAAGAAGGTACCATTTACCCTCAAAACCGAGTGCCCTGAGCCCTCAGACCGCATACAATATCAACATGGTTAATGATAACAATATATTAAAGGAGAGCCACAAATGAGACGAGCGTTTTTTTATCTGTGCATGCTCGGCATGCTGCTGGCAGGAAGTGCCGGATGTTCCCTTTTGATCAAGGGGGATTACAAGTTTCAGACAAAGGACTACGCAGGGGCCATTGCCGATTTTACCGCCTATCTGGAAAAAAACCCGAACTCTTTTCAAGCCAAATATATGCTGGGGCGTTCCTATCTGGAGGCTGGAGAAACGGACAAGGCAGTGGCCATGTTTCAGGAGGCTTTGGCATTAAAGCCCGGTGATCCGCAGGCCATCTTGTTTCTGGGAACGGCCTTTGTGGCAAAGGGGGATCATGAAAAGGCCATTGCCGCGTTTGAAAGCTTTAAGGATCCCGGCCGGCCCCTTCTGGAAAAAGAAGTGCGTCAGCAACTGACCCTGCTGAAGATCGAATATAATAAAAAACTGGCTAAAGAAGCCATTGCATCGGAAAAAAAGCTGGCCACGGTCAAGCCCGCGGCTGAGACCTACGCGGTCTGCTACTACGAAGACAAAACCCCGGGCAAAAACCTGGCGGCGTTCCAGAAAGCGCTGGCCGCCATGACCATCAGCAACCTTTCTCAAATCAGTTCCATTCAGGTGGTGGAAAGACTGCGGCTTCAAGCCCTGATGGAAGAGATGGCCCTGGGCACAACCGGTATCGTGGACCCCAAGGCCGCCCCCCGCCTGGGGCGTCTGCTGGGCGCCGAACACCTGATTGTGGGCACCATCTCCCAGGACATCCGCACCGACACGGCCCTGGCTTCCACGGCGAAAGGCAAGGTCATCGGCAACGCGGCCCTGACCGTGAAAAGGGACCGATTTTTTGAACTGCCCGGCGCCATTGCCGCCAGCGTGGTGAAAATGAAGGGGATTCAGCTCAACCCCACCGAACAGGCCGCCATCAACGAAGGTCACACCAAAAACATCGACGCAGTCCTCTATTATGGCAGCGCCCTGGACGCCATGGACAAGGCGGACTGGAAAACAGCCCTGGATTTCTTCAACAAGGCCCTTGCGGCCGACCCCCAGTTTCAGCTGGCCCTGCTGGGCCGGGATTCATGCCCGAGCGGCGACTCCTCAACGGGAACGGGTGGCGTCACCCCCCAGTCTCTAAAGAGCCGGTTTGACGCCGCCATAGCGGCGCAGGCAACCGCGGACCAGGCTAAAAAAGAATCATTAACCGGTGTTGGCAGCGGCGGCGGGGGTCATTAATATGGTAACATCCGTCTTCCCGGGCCGGCGGGAAAAGCGGTCCGGGAAAACTTACACAAAACACCGTGATCTTAGCCACGGCATTTTATGAAAGGCGGCATCATCTTGAAAACACGCTCCTATATAATGGCGGCCGCAATCATCATGCTTGCGTGCGCGTCTGTTGTCCAGGCCGCGGAACCGGCCCCAACCCAGGACCGGACCCTGGCCATTCTGCCTTTTGAAAACAATTCCGTCACCGATCCCGCGACCTATGACCCGCTGAAAAGCGGCCTGTCGGTGATGCTGATAACTGAACTGGCCAACAGCGGCGTCTCCTTCAAACTGGTGGAGCGGGACAGGATCCGGGCACTGATTGATGAAATGTCCCTGGGCCAGACCGGGGTCATCGACCCGGCCACCGCCGCCAGGATGGGAAAACTGCTGGGGGCACAGACCATCGGGTTCGGGGCCTTCATGGTGATGGACAAAAACGTGCGCATCGACATGCGCATCATCGAGGTGGAGACCGGCGCCATGGTCATGGCCGAGTCCATCACCGGCAAGACCGGCGACTTTTTCACCCTTGAACGGGACCTGGCCCAAAAAATCGCCAAATCCATGGAAGCCAGGGAAGCCGTGGGCCAGGCCAGCTCCAAAAGCAGCATCGAGGCGGCCCTGCTCTTTGCCAGGGGCGTGGATGCCCTGGAGGCGGGAAACAGCGACGCTGCGGACGCCTTTTTCAAAAAGGCGATCAAGCAGGACAAGTCCTACCAGAAGCAGGTGGACCGGCTGAAAAACCCGTGACCCGGTTATCTCAAGCCATAAAAGCATGGACAGGGACCCGGTGATATCGGGTCCCTGTCGCGTTTTCAGCCATTCTCACGCATCCAGCATCACCCATCGGCCTTTCACCGATCCATCATCGATGGTCAACAGCCCCACGGAAACCGGGAGACGGAAGCGCCCGGGTCCGGCACTGCCGGGATTGAAAAAAAGGACCCCTTTTCTGACCGAATTGTACGGCGCATGGGAATGGCCGTACACAACCACATCAAATTGACCGACAGGGTCCAGGTCCAGGTCCGCGATATCGTGAAGCATGTAAATGTACCGGCCCGCCACCTCCACCGTTTCCCACTGGTTGTAGCGGCCGGCCCATTCACCTTTGTCCATGTTTCCACGCACGGCCACCACCGGCGCGATGGCCTCCAGGGCATCAATAATACCCGGGTGTCCGATATCCCCGGCATGGAGAATCAGGTCACAACCGCGCAGCGCCTCCGCGGCAGAGTCTCTCAGCAGCCCGTGCGTGTCCGATATGACGCCCACCCGCTTCAAATTTTTTTCGTCCCCCGGCTTTTCCACTGGTTGCATGAGTTCTATTGTATCGGCCCGCATGGCTCCCGTCAAAAAGTTCATGAAATATTCGCGCCGGGCTGATAGAGTGTAACATCCGACAGACATGGAGAATGGATGTGAAAAAACTGTGGTCTTTTTTCTTTCCTTCCGGTGTGCTCACGCTGGCCATAACCGGGCTGCTGCTGGCAGCGGCATCCCGTGAGACCCTTTCCCGGTTTTCCAGCACGATTTTTTTCGTGGCGCTGGCGGTGGGTCTTTTTTTCACGCTGCGGTTCGGCCGGAGCAAACACTTTTTCGTCGTTCTGATGTTGATGTCCATGGCCGCGCTCTCGCCGCTGCTAATCCCGGCGGCGCCCGCGGCCATGACCGTCCGCCAGGTGTTTTATTACCATTGCGCGGCCCTGCTGGTGCCCCTTCACTGTGCGCTTTTCGCCTGGTGGCAGGAGCGGGGACTGCTCAATGCCTGGGGCCTGTCACGGCTGCTGTGGATCCTGCTGGTGGTCACGGCAGTGGCGACAGCCGGAATGCTTCCCGAAGTTCTTGAGCACCCGCACGTGGCACGGTTCTTTCTCACCGGCCCGCTGCCGGGCCATCCCCGCTTCCCGCTGATTCCCCTGGCGGCAACCGTCCTGTCCCTTGCATGGCTTCTGATCATGTACCTGCAAGACCCTTCCCCGGCCCGTGATGGTTTTTTCTGGGCCGCTGTCCTGGCCGCCATCGCCTTTTTCCCGCAAAACGGCCCCGTGTTTTTCAGGCTGGCCGCGTCGGGCGCCGTGGGGGTGCTGCTGATTTCCATGATTGAGACCGGACAC
>JBMORB010000060.1:0-3924 GCA_049320925.1 Thermodesulfobacteriota bacterium
CTATGCATTGGACCTGTCTCCCTCCCTTGTTGAAAAAATCAGGGCCTACGCAAAAGCCCGGGGAAAAAGGGTTCTGTCAGTAGGCTACCGCAATGCGTGGGCGGATGAGAATGTTGTCAATCTGTCTCCGTTTGAGCTTCTCGGTTATTACCAGAATGCCGACTTTGTTTTCACAGACATGTTTCACGGCACCATCTTCTCTGTTCTGGCCAACAAAAATTTTATTCTTCAGATCTCCGGCTACCGCACGAACAAGTTCCACCCGATGCTGGATGTTTTACACGTGCGGGACAGAGTATTTGACGGCGGAAACGCGGATGCGCTGCTGGCCGATGAAATCGATTATCGCCGGATAAACATCAAGGTACGCGAATTTAAAAAAACCGGGCTCCGTTTCCTGGCCGAGGCCCTGGGCGGCGACGAATGAAAATCCTTTACGACCACCAGATTTTTTCCATCCAGCACTACGGCGGGGTCTCAAGGTACTTCTATGAAGTGGCAAAACGCCTGTCCGTGGAGGACGGGTGTGAGGTGGAAATATTTGCGCCGCTGCACATCAATGACCATCTGGATACAGGGACAGGCATCCGGGTCCGGGGGAAAAAGATCCGCAAGCCGCCTTCAACCGGCGGCATCATAGGGATCATCAACTCGGCATTGACCAGAACGCTTGTGACAACCGATAGAAGCATCGACGTATTTCATGAAACTTACTTCACCCGGGCCGATCGATGCCCGCGTTCCGCCAGAAGGCTGATTACGGTGTACGACATGATCCATGAAAAATTCCCCCGATACTTTCCCAGTCGGGACGCCACCCGGCATCACAAGTCACATGCCGTTCACCGGGCCGATCATGTTATCTGCATTTCAGAAAACACCCGGCGGGATCTGATTGCCCTGCTGGGTGTGCCTGAAGAAAAGACCTCGGTCGTCTATCTGGGACATTCCCTGGCGTGCCCGCCCGGCGCCATTCAACCCGTGCCCGTTTCGAAACCCTTTATACTTTACGTCGGCAGCCGGGCCGGATACAAAAACTTTGACCTGCTTCTGCGGGCCTTTGCGTCTTCACGGTCATTACAAAGCGACCTGGCCATCATCTGTTTCGGCGGCGGCAAAGCAACACCCGCTGAAACATCCCTGGCAGAGGCGCTTGGCCTGCCGCCCGACCGCGTGATATATATGAATGGAAATGATTCTGTCCTGGCCGGCCTGTATGCCTCGGCCAGGGCGTTTGTATATCCGTCCCTTTATGAGGGATTCGGCATTCCGCCGCTGGAAGCCATGTCCTTCGGCTGTCCGGTGGTATGCGCCAACACCGGTTCCCTTCCGGAAGTCACGGGGGACGCGGCCCTTCTCTTTGATCCGGCCAGCGAATCGGCGCTGCGGGCCGCCATGGAAGCCGTGGTTTTTTGTCCCGCGCATGCCGGCAGGCTGAAGGAAAAAGGCCTTGAACGGATCCGCATGTTCTCCTGGGAAAAGTGTGCCATGGATACGCTGAGTGTCTATAAAAACGTATTGGGAATGATCCGATGAAAAAAGCGCTGATCTGTGGAATAAGCGGCCAGGACGGCGCTTACCTGGCAAAACTGCTGATTGGGAAAGGATACCGGGTGTCCGGGACCTCCCGTGACGCACAGACCGCGGCATTTACCAACCTCAAGCGCCTGGGCGTTCTGGGTTCCGTCAAAACCTATTCGATGGCACTGAATGATTTCAGAAGTGTCCTGCACGTCCTCAACGATGCCGAACCGGACGAGGTATATAACCTGTCGGGACAGAGCTCAGTGGGACTGTCGTTTGAACAGCCGGTGGAGACAATGGAAAGCATCAGCGTGGGGTCCCTGAACATGATGGAGGCGATCCGGTTTCTTTCCAGGAAGATACGGTTCTACAACGCCGGCTCCAGTGAATGTTTCGGGGATACAACGGCGGACAGCCCGGCGGATGAGAATACGCCATTTCATCCGCAAAGCCCCTATGCCGTGGCAAAAAGCGCTGCCCACTGGCAAGTGGCCACCTACCGGGAGGCCTATGGACTGTTCGCCTGCACCGGCATCCTGTTTAATCACGAATCCTGCCTGAGACCGGAGCGGTTTGTCACCCGGAAAATCGTCGAGTCCGCCCGCCGCATCGCCATGGGATCAGGCGAAAAGCTGGTCCTCGGAAATATCAACGTGGTCCGGGACTGGGGATGGGCGCCCGAATACGTTGAAGCCATGTGGCGCATCCTGCAGATGGAAGAACCGGAGGATTTTGTCGTGGCCACTGGCAAAAGCACCAGCCTGGAGCGGTTTGTGGAGCTGGCCTTTGCCGGGTTTGGCCTCGACTGGAAACAGCACGTGACAATAAAACCCGAGCTGTTTCGCCCCCTGGACCTGCTGCAAAGCCACGCGAACCCGGCCAAAGCCAGAAAGAAACTGGGATGGGAGGCGGGGCACTCGGCAGAGGATGTGGTACGATTTATGGTAAATAAATCATTGTAGACACGGACAGCCCAATGAACCCGATTGTTGCAAAAACCGTCAGGCTGATAAACTGTATTTTAAGCCCGGCCGGGGCCCGTATCGTCAGCCGGCAGGCGGACCGCCTTTACATGAACGCGGCCTTGAAACGCATCCCCGGCCATGGCATCCGGATTGACAATGTTATCGACATCGGGGGGTCAACCGGCGTGTGGAGCGCCATGGCGATGGAGGTGTTCCCATCAGCCGCTTTTGTCGCCATTGAGCCCCTCGCGGAAAGGGAGGCCGCGCTCCGGGCGCTTGCGCAGAAATTTCCAAACTTCTCTTTTGAACTGTGCGCGGCCGGTGAAGCAGACGGGGGCACGGCCACGCTCACCGTCGCCAATGACTTGGACGGCAGCACGATCAACGGACATGGGGACAAAACCAGGCCGGTGCCGGTCAGGACCATCGATGCCATTGTGGAAAAACGGAATCTGGCCGGCTCTTTCCTGCTGAAATTCGACACCCATGGTTATGAGTTGCCTATACTGAAGGGCGCCAGGCAGACGCTTGAAAACACATCCGTCATCATCATGGAAGCCTACAACTTTAAAATTTCAGATAGCGCCCTGCGGTTCCACGAAATGTGCGCTCACATGGAAAGTCTGGGGTTTCGCTGTTATGACATGGCCGACCCCATGCTCAGGGAACACGACAAGGCGCTGTGGCAGATGGACCTTTTTTTCTGCAAAAAAAACGAGAAGATCTTTGATCACCCCCATTATAAATAAGCGGTGCATCGCCATGATCGCTTTCTTAAACTGAACACACGGGGCGCGGGATGCAGTGGCCGAAAATCAGCATTGTCACTCCCTCCTTTAACCAGGGACACTACCTTGAAGCAGCCATCGATTCGGTGCTCTCCCAGGGTTATCCCAACCTTGAGTATATTATTGTTGATGGCGGGTCCACCGATAATTCTCTGGAAATCATCAAAAAATATGCTTCGCATCTGCATTACTGGCGCAGCGGACCGGATGATGGACACTATTTTGCCGTCAACGAAGGATTTACAAAGGCCGGTGGAGATGTTTTTGCCTGGCTGAACAGCGATGACCTGTATTGCAGGGATGCCTTAAAAACCGCGGGAACCATTTTCACGGAGTTCCCGAACATTGCATGGCTGACGACACTCAGGCAAATGGTTTTCAACAGCCAGGGGCAATGCATATCGACAAAACAGATGCCCGGTTTCTCCAGACAGGCTTTTCTGGACGGACTTTACGTTACAAAACTCTTTACCGGCCTGGGTTTCATCCAGCAGGAGTCCACGTTCTGGAGACGTGAATTATGGGAGAAAGTCGGCGGAATCCGAACAAAATTCTCCCTGGCCGGCGATTTTGACCTGTGGGCGAGATTCTTTTCTCATGCGGACCTGTACGGCGTCGATCAGCCCCTGGCCGGATTCCGCGTTCAC